>JADZDM010000001.1 GCA_020851035.1 Gemmatimonadaceae bacterium
GCAGTTGCGCGACTGTCAGCGCCGGGGTCAGGCTCGTTTCCGCTCAGGTCAACGAGCGGCTCCATTGAAGCTCAACTACCGCACCCTGAAGAACTACGTCGCGGCGTTGTTTCCGCTCAGGTCAACGAGCGGCTCCATTGAAGCGGGTCCGCGGCGCTCGCCGGACTGGGGGGCGTGTCGGTTTCCGCTCAGGTCAACGAGCGGCTCCATTGAAGCAACTCTTTGTGGATGTAGACCGGGTTCAGCTCGGCGGGTTTCCGCTCAGGTCAACGAGCGGCTCCATTGAAGCGGGACGTGGAACAGCAGGCGGGCCCGTGCGTCTGGGTGGTTTCCGCTCAGGTCAACGAGCGGCTCCATTGAAGCGAGCGTGCTCTCTCCCGTGCCTCGGGCGCGACGACGCTGTTTCCGCTCAGGTCAACGAGCGGCTCCATTGAAGCCGCACCGCCTTATTCGGGGTCGCCATCGTCCTCCTCGTTTCCGCTCAGGTCAACGAGCGGCTCCATTGAAGCAGCTCTTTGTGGACGTACAGCGGCGCGAGATCGCCCGGGTTTCCGCTCAGGTCAACGAGCGGCTCCATTGAAGCCGTCCTCCGACGCCCCGGCTACCACCGGGGCGTTCGGTTTCCGCTCAGGTCAACGAGCGGCTCCATTGAAGCCTGATAGAGCTGCGCCGCTTCCGGCGTCACCTCGCCCGTTTCCGCTCAGGTCAACGAGCGGCTCCATTGAAGCAACACCGCGATCGTGCGCCGGTAGCGCTTCACGATGTTTCCGCTCAGGTCAACGAGCGGCTCCATTGAAGCTAGTAGATCTTGAACGACGTCTCGTACGCGTCGCGGTCGTTTCCGCTCAGGTCAACGAGCGGCTCCATTGAAGCCAGCGCTCGCGCCCCGCCACCGACGGATCGATGTTGTGTTTCCGCTCAGGTCAACGAGCGGCTCCATTGAAGCACCCAGTTGTCCCACACCAGACGCGCCGGCACGTAGAAGGTTTCCGCTCAGGTCAACGAGCGGCTCCATTGAAGCATCATGACGACGCGGAGACCCCACGTCGCGAAGTTGGCGTTTCCGCTCAGGTCAACGAGCGGCTCCATTGAAGCGCCACCCGCATGCTGGAGGCCGGGGCAGCCGTGCAGAGTTTCCGCTCAGGTCAACGAGCGGCTCCATTGAAGCCCATGACGGCGCAGGAAGCGGACTACTGGCACAACTGTTTCCGCTCAGGTCAACGAGCGGCTCCATTGAAGCTGCTGCGGCGTCATCAGCATCCCTCCGCCTCGACCGTGTTTCCGCTCAGGTCAACGAGCGGCTCCATTGAAGCTGCCATGGGTCAGGCTCGGTGTGAGGGAGTGCGCCAGGGTTTCCGCTCAGGTCAACGAGCGGCTCCATTGAAGCCACGTCGCCGCGTTGGCGAGCGCGCCAGTCCACGCCACGTTTCCGCTCAGGTCAACGAGCGGCTCCATTGAAGCTCGAGCTCGGCCGACGTCGGGGCGTACCGGGAGTAGACGTTTCCGCTCAGGTCAACGAGCGGCTCCATTGAAGCACCTTCGGCGTGCGGCGCGACCTGCTGGTCTCGAAGGGTTTCCGCTCAGGTCAACGAGCGGCTCCATTGAAGCTGCTGGTCGGGCTGTCCGGACCGGGAGTGCCCGACCCGTTTCCGCTCAGGTCAACGAGCGGCTCCATTGAAGCGGCTGCGTGGTCTGGAAGCACACAACCACCGGCTCGTGTTTCCGCTCAGGTCAACGAGCGGCTCCATTGAAGCCTTTGCTGCGCTGCGCGCCGGCCAGCAGGAGCGGCGGTTTCCGCTCAGGTCAACGAGCGGCTCCATTGAAGCATCGTGTCGATGTCGATGCCGGTGCACACGAAGGGTTTCCGCTCAGGTCAACGAGCGGCTCCATTGAAGCGTGGACTTCTGTATTTCACTCACACACGGCGAACGTTGTTTCCGCTCAGGTCAACGAGCGGCTCCATTGAAGCGGCGACGCTGACGTACGATGCCGATCACCTACCTTTGTTTCCGCTCAGGTCAACGAGCGGCTCCATTGAAGCGCCGCCGCCATGTGGCGACCCCGACGCCGCAGCACGCGTTTCCGCTCAGGTCAACGAGCGGCTCCATTGAAGCTCAACATGGAGAAGTGCCAGCGGTGGAAGGTGCTGACGGTTTCCGCTCAGGTCAACGAGCGGCTCCATTGAAGCGGCGACATCACCTCGCCCACGAAGCAGGCCATCGGCCGCGGCCGGCGCTCGTCCTGTTGGTCGACAAGGTCAACGTCGGCCCCGCCGACGCGGTGATCGTGGTGCCGATCACGACGACCACCACGCGATCGCTCCCGACGCATGTGCTGGTGCCTGCAGGCGACGCCGGACTGGGCTTCGACAGCTTCATCAGGGGCGAAGACCTGCGTTCCATCTCCAATGATCGACTGGTGCGGCGAATTGGAGCCGTGGCCTGCCCGCAGATCGAGACTGTGCAGCGGTACGTCAGGGTGCTGCTGGGACTGCAGGCGGACTTGCCGTCAGTCCCGACCAGCACGACTTCAGGCCGGCCCGATCCGATCCGTGGCGTGAGCACGAATCACTCCGGCAGTATCCCGTCTGTGGAACAAGGCCTGCAGCGCCGTCACGCCGGTTCGAATTGCCCCAACCCCTGGCGGGCGCCGTACCCAACCGCGATCGGTCCCCGGACGGGCTCGGGAAACTCGAGGACGAATCCGTATCCAGCGCCGCCGCCGCGACTGCCGCCGCCGGACAGCCTGTTCATGCTGAAGTGACGCCAAGGGATCTCCTTGTCCGCCATCGTGTGCCCCAACGGCGAGATCAGCGGCTCCGGAAGGCCAAGGCGCGCCAGCTCGCGCTTGAGTTGATCGATCGGTCCGTCGACCAGGCGCCCGCCGCGCACCTTCGCGTGGCGCGTGAGCACGAACGGCGTTCTGGACTTCCAGCGTCGCGCTGGCGTCAGCGGGAACCTGGACTGCGACGCACGAGGGACACCGAGCGAAGCGGGATCACTCGTGGTCGTGCCACTTCCGGCAATGGCGGTCTCCAACGGGTAGTCGTCCACGCCCCAAAGCCGACGCAGTTCGGCGATCGCGCCAAGCGCGCCCGGACTGAAGCCGTCAGGCGCCCACAGGAGGATGTGATCGAGGTGCCCGTCCCTGTCGTCGTCCTGCGGAAGCACGTGGAGGTGCCCGTTCCCGCGCAGTGGAGTTCCATCGATCTCCTTCCCCGAGAAGATGGAATCGACCTGTCCAGTCAGCTTCTCCGACTTGCTCATGAGGGCGCATCGAACCACATCGCCGACATGCACTGCGCGTGTCAAGCGCGGGGTCACTGTGCCGCCGACAGCCAGGCGCACAATCGTGGTTCGCTCGCTCGGCGACACCGCGTCCCGAACCGATCGACGATTCGCCTCGACGCCCCGGATACGATACGTCACCCACCGTGAGTCCGGCGGCTCGAGCAGCCGGGACTTCTGAAGACTCGCGGTCGTGCGCATCAGTGCCGCGAGCAATGCGTCACCCTGCACTTCCCCTGCCGCCAGAAGACGAGCGGTCTCCTCTCCGGAGAAGCCCGCATCGATGGACGCGCTCGGCCCACCCGCAGGCACGTCGCCGAGCCACGCCTCCACCCAGCTTTCAGCGCGTCCCAGATAGGCCAAGCCACCGAGCCAGCGGGCGAGCGCCGTCGAGGCCTGCGCACCGAGGTGTGCGTTCGGCCAGACGGCATGCACGACTGCCGTGTCGTCGCACGCGCCACCGCCGACGGCGACGAACGCATCCAGCACGAGCGATGTATCGCCCGCAGCGAAAAGCGGCTGATAGCTTCGCGTATGTGCCGACGTCGACGCGGGGAGGTGGTAGTCCGGCGCCATGCTCAACGCCCCGACCGTCTCGGCGAGCAGGGCCCGATCCGGCGAACCGTCGACAGCATATGCCGCGGACACGACCGCACGAAGCAGACGCCACGGCGAGGGAGGCCACTCGGTGCCTCCCTCGTTGGGATGCTTGTCCCACGGCGTGGCGTGATAGCGACCGGCAAGGAAACGCATGGAGATCGTGAGAGGCATCAGTCCTTCTCCGCGCGGTCCGGTGATGACTTGCCCTTCGCTGCCTTCGCGGGCTTGGCCGCCTTGGCGCTTCCTCCGGCACTCCATTGCACGTCCGTCACGGCCGGCGTGGCAAACAACCCATCGGCCGTGCACTTCGCGATGCCGTCCCGGATCTCCTGTTCGAGCGCCGCGATCGTCGGCAGCTCGTAGCTCGTCGGGCGCGTCGCCCGGATGTCAGTGACCTCGAAATCGCATGCAGTCCGCAGGCGCAGACCGTCGTCGAGCAAGGTGCGGACCTTCCAGACGGCGAGTGCGGCGAGGAGCGCAGTGGCGGCCTCCGGCAACCGGTATGCCCGAAGCTGTCCGAGGTCGAGATTGAAGTACGCCGTCACGCGTTCGGCCGTGAACTCTTCCCGCGAGAACGGCACGTTACCGAAACCCGCGCCCGTGTCGCCACTTGGATTCACCCGGTCGTTCTTCACGCCGCCGGACGCGACCGGGCTGACGTTCCGTGCTTCGATGAACGACGAGAGGGCGCGCCGAAGCCGGAATCTGCCACCCGAAATGTCCTTCTTCGCCAGGAAGAGTCCGTGGATGAGACTGCTGGGGTCATACTTCATCACCACGTTCGCCAGCAGCCGCTCGTCGACCGCCGTCTCGTCCGCCACGCCAAGCGCCTCGATCAGGGCATTCCGGAAGGACTTGTCGTCGCCCTCCAGGATGTAGGGCGAGTTCAGGCGATGTGCCTCCACGAGCGACGATGTGATGGCAGCTCCTTCGCGGAGCACGCGCACGTACGGCAGCCCGGTGAAGAGTGCCCGCGGGGCGACGGAACCGGGCTCCAGCATGACCGTTTCGAGACGGTTCGCCATCGACTGTGGTGACTCGACCAGGAGCATCGTCGTGTCGTCGGCCAGGCGATAGGTCGCTGCCCCCAGCGCGGGGAAGCCGGTCGGCTGGAACCGGTTGCCCTGAACGGGTGCGAGATCAGCGGAGATCAGCAGTCGCGAGCTGGTCGGAAACGAGATCGTCATTGGTCGGGTTCTCTTGGGGAGTGTCTGAGGAGGGATGGCACACGGAGCGAAGCGCCAGCGCCCGCAGTGAACGCGAGAGCGGGAACAGCAGCGCGACGGCGAGTCGGCGCGCGCCGTCCGACTCGATGGAGACATGTGGAAAGCGCGGTCTGAAGTTGGCCGAGATCAGATACTGCCGGGCCGCCTGCAATGCACGGTCGCCGTCGCCGCTGGCCAGAAGTTCGAGCATCCTCGTGGGTAGGCGCCGCGTCTGTCCCGCATCCGACTCACCGGTCGCGACGAACAGCGCGGCGATGCATGTCGCGATGGGCACCGGCAGCACGACGTTCGGTTCCGGAATCCGAGGCGCGGGTTCGCTAGTGAGCAAGGCGGATTGGAATGCCCTTCCAAGCCAGCGTTCGCCACCCTTGAGCTGACCGTCGACGAAGGCGACGATCGTCGAAAGTCGAACGCTTGCCGAGGTCGTGGTGAAGGCGTAGAGCGGGGGATCCCGGTGCAGCCGGCGCTGCCCGACGCGCAACAGCCGATCGACGAAGCCAACGGCCGGCCCCATTTCGCTTTCGCGGACCAGGTCACGCCAGATGTACCGCGCGCCAGGGTCCACCGGATCGACCTCCGCTCGTGCGCGTCCGCTGGCGAGAGCGCGCGCGATCTCCCAGACCGGATCGTCACTCGCTGCGAGCGACGGCCAGCTTCCCTCCGGCGTGGGTGGGATCGGGAGGACATGCTCCAGCGCCTGCGCCCTGCGCGAACGGGCAACAGCTGCCGAGAGGTCGCCAAGCGCGAGCAGCAGATGCGCCTCGCCTCCACCAGCGCGACGGTCCAGAATGGCATCGGACAGCGTCCGGTACGCATGAACCACGCTCGCCGGACAACCCGGCTTCAGCGTCGCTGAGCGAACTCGTTCCAGCTGCGCATCGATTCCAGCAAGGGGGTCGGTTTCCGGGGTGTCTGCGACGCGATACTGGCCGGCCGGCGTCGCGAAGAAGGACAACCCGTTCCGTTGCGCGATCACGAAGCGCTGGAACGCGGCAATCCCGCGACTCACGCCCAGTCGCCGGATCGCACGACTGAACTCCTCGCCAGTGCGTGCGGGTCGTGTGCTCAGCCACGCGCGTCCCTCGCCGATGAGGAGCGCAATCTCGTTGCTTGTGGCAGGATGCTGCCAGAGCGGCATCCAGAGCTCGCCACGATCTTCCTCGGCGCTCGATGCGCTCCCGAATCCAGCCATCGTTCCCCGAACGTAGAACGGGAACGCCACATCCGATGCGCTCTCATGTGAGCGCGAAGCGCTCGCGGCGAACAACAAGGCGCCCTCGAGCGCCAGTACATAGTCCCACGGATTGACAATCGCCTCGCGGCTGAACCCGAACCCGGTGTTCACCCCGCCCGCGCGACCGGGGGCGAACTGTCCGATCGGATCCTGCGAGCCCACGGCCGAGCTCCCATACAGCGCGTGCGCAAGCTGGCTGCGTGACACCCGTGCTTCCTTCGGCGTGAGCAGCAGCGTGACGAGTCGCTGCATCTGGTTGTTGCTGAATTCGAGCCGGCCGTCATTGCCACCCGTCCCCAGCAGCGGCGGATACTTCGGCGTGTCCGCCGCGCCCAGCACGACGGCGGCGTCCAGCCAGCGGATGGCATCGTCGGCGAGTTCGGCCCGCAGGCGTGCGAGAAGCTCAGGCTTGTCGGCGAGACCGTGTGACGCGAGCACACGCCGACTGGTCGCGATGGCGGATCGGTAGCGTGTGAACCGAGGGTCGGAGGAATGCTCGATCGTGGCGATACCAGCCTGCTGGTCCTTCTCCCGGAAACCGCTGCCGCCATTCCATGGCGCCACGACGGGTGTCGGTGACCAGCGAGTCAGCAGGAAATCCGCGAGCTCCGCTTCGTCCGCCGCAGCGCAGATGGCGAACCCATCTGCAGTCCACCATCCCGTGACATCAGCGTCGAGCTGCTCGGCGACGATGCGCAACAACGCGATGGCCTTCAGGTACCCGGCGAGTGGCGTCGGGTGTACGCCGGTGAGAACGATCGTGGATGTCATGCCGTCGTGACTTCCGCGCTCGCTCGCCAGTCAGCGGCCCGGAGCAGCGTTTCGAGAAGGGCAAGTCGAAATGGGCCGTAGAGGTCGCGCAGCTCAGACGCTCGCGCGCTCCACCCGCGAGCGCCATTCGTTCCGCCGAGGCCGAACGGGCCGAGGTCCACCACCAGCGGCGCTGCAACGACACCTCCACCGAGATCGGTTGCGGGAAGCGCATCGTGGTCCCGGACGCCAAGAATCACGCGATCTCCGGATGGATGGACAGTTTCGCCAGGCCGCGCGCGCACGACCAGTCGTGCCTTGCCATGGTGAGCCGCGATCAGGTAGGGCACCAGAAACTCCTGAGGAAACTCGCGCATCGCCAGCAGTGCGCTGGCCACCTCGTGTCGGAAACTTGGTCGTGAGTAGCGGGTGTTCCGTGGAGACTTGGCAAGCAGGCGTGACGGGTCCGGAGTACCGCCGTGCAGGGCGGCCTGGAAAACAGGATGAGCCTTGCCCGCGTCGTGCCATCGCGCTGCCCGCAGGAGGGACGCGCGCTCCTCGGCGCCTATGGCTGGCGACCGATCTGCGATGGTGACGAGTTCGCGAAACACGGCATCCGTATGTTCGGCAATGGTCTCTTCGCGGGACAAGCGGGTGTGGGGGTCGTCTCGGTCTCCCTCGTTGGGTTGTCCGGCAGGGCCCGGCGGAAGTGGCGGTACCGCATCCGTGCTTCGGAGCGAGAATCCGATGTCCGCGGTGTAGCCCCCTGCTCCCGGGGAGACGAGCCAGGCGTGACCGGGAACGGCCTGCGTGACCCGTGTCCACTCGCTGACACGCGTATCCCAACGCCACGCAGATTCGCGGCGTGTCGCGAGGATCTTGAGGAACGCTCGCGCATCGCTGATCGACACGCGGCACTTCTCGTGGCGCTGCGGTTGCGCGGTCTTTGCGTCTGGCGCACCACGACGCTGGCCCGCCGCCTCGTGCCCGGCTGTCTCCTCCTCGCCAGGGGTATCTGCTTCATCACGGGCCGTGCGTACTGCCGAGGGCTCGGCGGTGCTCCAATCGCGCCAGGCGACGAAGACGTCGGTCTCCTCGTCATTGCGGATGAAGCGAGATACGTCGACATCCGCGCCAGAGAGGTCGGATGTGGTGTCGAACAGATCGATCAGGTCTCGTCGGCGGAGGACCGGCAACACCAGCTCGGTGTCAGCCTGCGGTACGATGGCGAGCTGGTTCGGCGCGGCGCCAGCGGCAGCTGCGAGATTCGTTCTCGCGATGTCGAGTTCAGATTCGGTGTACGGTACGGCACCGCTGCCGATCCGATCGATCCAAAGCACCTGACCGGATGAGAACTCGCCGTATCGATTGCATCGGCCGAAGCGTTGCACGAGCGACGGCCACGGCGCGAGGTCGGTGACGAGTGTTGCCGCGGAGATATCGACGCCCGCCTCGACGACCTGGGTCGCAACGAGGATTCCGTGCCATGCACGGGACAGGACCTGCGTTTCCACGCCAGCACGGTCGGCCGGTCTGAACCGTGAGTGGAGCAGTGCGGTCGTCGTCGTGCCGGCGAGCCGTCGGACCGCCAAGTACAGGTCTTGCGCGCGGCGCACGGTGTTCACGACGACGACGGTGCGCGAATCCGTCCGGTGGGCTGCGACCACGGCCGCGGCGACGGCGCGGAGGTCGTCTCCGTCCGGGATCGGCAGTGGGGATATCGACTTGGATGCGTCGAGCAGGTGCGTCAGTTCGGCGCGTTCCGACGGAGTCAGTCGGAACACGTCGAGTTCGTGCGGATGGTCGACCGTGGTGATCCGGCCTGGCTCGAACGTTGCGCTCATCCACAGCGATCGGCACGCACCCATCGTGCCGAGCGTGGTACGCAACCCGTCGAGTTGCGCGCTGGTCGTTGCGCCGACGCCCATCAGCTGCACTTCGTCGAACACCCATTGCGTGTCGTTGTTCAGAAGCCCGAACGCCATCGGCCAGCTGTAGCGCGTCTGATCGAATCCACGATTCAGCGCCCGGGAGAGCAGCATGTCCTGGGTGCCCACGAGGATGCACTCGGCGTCAGGGATCCCCAGCCACGCATCGTCGACGTCGCCTCCCATCACGACGTGCACGCTCGGCCGACGCACGAGGTCGAGCGCGGCGATCCACCGCTCGACGGCGAGTGCCGTCTGCGTGGTGAGCGTTCGCATCGGCAGGCAGATCGCGAGGCGTCGAGGCGTGGCAGTGCGGCTTTCCGCCGCGGCGCCGTAGCGCTTCCAGAGCCACGCCAGCACGACAGCGGCGGTCTTGCCGGCGCCGGTCGGCACTTCGACAGCGCCGGGAAGGGCAGCGGCTTCTGCGAGGCGCACCTGGTATCGATACGGCTCCATGCCTGTGGCACGCAAGAAGAACGCGTCGAAGCTCGTCGGAGAATTCATGGCGGAATATGCAGCGAGTGGAACCGAATGCTTGAAATGGGCACCTTGAAATGCGATGGGGGAAGTGCCGCGGCGTTGGCCTCCTCCTCTCGTATTGCGCATCGCTCCGTGGGTCGCGGAGACAGCAAAGAACCAGGTGGCCACGAACCATCTGTTCGGAAAGCACGAAGGGTGGGTGGCACGGGCATCCTGCGTTCGCGCACGAGAGCCGTCTCGTTCCCGGGGTAGGACCTAGCTCCCACGCAGCGCGATCGCGCTTTGGCAGGCTCTGCCGTGAGGCTCGGAGGCATCGGCGAGCTGTGCTGCAGGCGGACGACTGTTCGGCGTGACGAATCGGGCCTTGCCGCCTGAGCTGCCGCGTCGGCAATTCACGTGCTCCGCCGCCGCCGCGGCGGCTCGCCGCCCGCGACGAACATCCTCGGATCGTACAACCAACGCCGGACCTTGCTGGCGGTGACGTGTGCCACCCGTGCATGTGCGGGATTGATCAGCACGTTCGTCTCCTCCGGCACGATCGCCGACGGCACCTCGGCCAGCAGTGTGGCACTGCGCGCGGCCCACATCGTTCCCCAGTCGAGCGAGACGAGACCGGCGGGCTGTGCATCCCACCCCACCGCCTCGTCCACGCGGAACACCGCACGTGCGCGCCAGTCCGCCTCCGTGACCGTGATCGCCACCAGGTAGCGGTTCAATGGCATTCCGGCGCCATGGAGATGCACCACCGTTTCCAGGCAGGCCAGCGCACGCGACGTGGATGCGTACACCATCGCGGTCCCGCTCCGATTCCAGCGCCCGCCCGTGGCGCGCGCGCCGGCGCCGGTGAGATCGTCGGCGCCGTATCCCGGCGTGTCAGTCGCGATCCGCCAGAGTGTGCGCGTCAGCGGCGGCCGGCCAGGCCGGCGCGACGGGCCATGCGCCGCCGCGGCACCCTGCTCAGGCGTACGCACCGGACTGCATCTGCGTGAGCAGCTGATGCACCACCGCGCGCCCATCGGCCGTGTCCATGAGCGCCATCGGCGGCACGCCGCCCAGCGCCGGCGCGGGAGTGCGCAGCCAGTGCGACGTCCACCGGCCCGCATCGAAGCCCGCCGGATCGCCGGACTCCTGCACCATCCGCCCCGCCAGCGCCACCAGCGTCGCGACGCCGAGCAGCCGCTCGCTCTCGGCTTGTCCAAGGGCGCCGGCGGTACGCAGCTTCCGCTCGACGGTGGCGCGGGGCAGCCCCAACTGTCGCATCAACTCGTCGCGCGACAGGTCGAGCGCCTCCGCCAGCGCCGGCACGATCTGCGCCGGCAGGCCTTCGCGCACTACCGTCATGCGCACCATCGTGCCGCTGCCGGCGAGACTGGCGATCCAGCTCGAGTCCGCCGGTGTGGTGAAGTACGCGGGGTCGAGATACCGCATCGCGGCGCGGGGAACCACAGGGGTGATCTCCGCCGGGTTGCACCCCGGCTCGTCCGCTGCGGCACTGCGGCTGGACATGACTGTTCCTGTATCGAATGAGACCGTGAATGTACTCGAGTGAGACCGCACACGCAAATCCTCCCGGCGCGGTCGCCGTGTCGGGGGCGATGCGGCGAGGACCGGGGTGATCGTCGCCAAATTCGAATGGCCATGTTCGCCAGTGCGCCCCGGAACGGCTCGTGCAGCGGGACGTGGCGGCACCCGTGCGCCGGACCGGGGTTCATCTCCGGGCGCGCGAACGATCCATCCGACCAACGCGGTGGCACACCTTTCCCTGCCTGCCATGATGTCGCATTGCCGATCCCGACGGTCGTCGCGAGCCGCGCGCCCGAACGTGTTCCTGTTCCCGTTCGTTTTCCTGTTCCTGCTGCCCGTTGCCGCGGTACCGCTGCGCGCCCAGCAGCTCCCCGCCGGCTGGCGCGCCCTGCCGGTCCTCCCACCCGCGCCCGTCACGCGCGAGTTCGAGTCCGGCGCGCTCCCGCCCACCGAGTTCGTGCGCGTGCGCCAGTCGCCCGTCGCACCGCTCGCCGGGCTGCGCATCGACACGTGGCTGCGCGCCGCCGTCGCCACCGACGCGGCGCCGGACGGCGACTGGTCCGGCGACCTGCGGGTGATGCCGCCGGCCGGTGCACTCGTCACCGCCACACGCGAGTTCCGGCGCGTGTCCGGCGTGACCGGCGCCGTGCTCTATTCCGCCGTGGTGGTGAAGGGGGAACGCGCCCGCCTGCTGCGCACCGCGTTCAGTTCCTCGGCCGTCGTCACCGGTCCGGAGGGGCGCGCGGCGAAGGAGCTGATGCTGCAACTGGCGCGCGAGTCACCCGATGTGGTGCACGCACCGACGGCGGACTCGCCCGCGTCCGAACCCGCGTCCGATGCTGTGCGGACCGTGGGTGCGTCGCCACCGGTTGCCGCGCCGCCGGCCGCCACGCCCGTGCGCGCCGCCGCCGGCACCGGCGTGCGCGACGCCGACATCGAGGCGGTGTTCTATCACTGGGACCAGCGCTACGACGCATTCCAGGGACTGGTGATGGACGAGGCGGTGTACCTGCTGCTGAAGGACGGCACGGTGTTCAGCCGGCTGCCGGAATCACTCGAGACGTTCGACGTCATCGCCTCGCGAGCGGCCGCGCCGCGGCAATGGGGGCGGTGGCGACAGGAGCGTGGCGCCTATGAGTTCAGCTGGTTGATCGGCGGCACCGGCTGGCGACGGGAGCGCGGTAACGCGGTGCCACCGAGTGCGCCGGGCCGGAGCCTGTCAGGGCGGTTCCGGTCCGTGTCCACGTATCAACTCCCTGGCGGCAGCGTGGGGATGACGCTCTGGACGGACATGACCTTCACTGCCGACGGCCGGTTCACGGCCAACGACGAGCGACGGGGGACCTATCGCATCGACGGATACGCGATCGAACTGCGGCAGGCGGATGGACGCGTCGAGCGGCGGCCGTTCCTGGTGGATGGCGACGGGATCATCCTCGGCAGCGGACGGCTGTCCCGGGTGAAGCCGGGACCCTGACGGCCCAGGCCGGCGCCGTCGATCACCGTTGGGATGTCGCGGCGTCCGGTGCGACGGCGGGTGTTGGTGTGGGCCACGCGCCCATGGCGTGGGACCCGGTGGCAGCGTGGACGGTACGCGAATGCAGCGTACGATGCCGGACCTCGGCTATGATGCCCGCGGCACACCGCGAGTCCGCGCGTTCGCGCAGGCGCCCGGGGTGGCGCTGGAACCGTTGCACCGCTTTCCGGGTCTCGACTGAGCGATGACACCACCTCTCTCCGCCTCTGGCGTGCCTGCCGACTGCACGCGACGCCTGGATCACCCCGCCATGCGCGGTGCATTGCCCCCGGCCGCGTGGTCGTGCGCGCTGCCGAAACTGAGGCGAACGGCCGCGCTCATGTGGAGCGTCGGTCTGCTGTGTGCCGCGGTGCCGCTGCCGGCGCAGGTGCTACCCGCCGGGTGGCGAACGGCGCCGGGCACGGCGGCCGACGTGGAGCGCACCTACGAGGCCACTGGTCTGCCGCCCGGACAGTTTCTGCGCGTCGAACAGACGGTGCTGCGGCCACTGGCCGGGGCGACGATCGACGCGTGGCTTTCCGCGGCCATCGTGGACGATGCCGCGCCAGCCGGCGCCTGGTTCCCGCCGTCCCGCCCCGGCAACGTGGTGGAGTCGATGATGGCCACCATCACGCGGGAGTATCAGTCCCCGATGGGTGTGCGCGGCGGGCGCATCTACCTGGGCGTCGCGGGTGGCGAGTCACAGGCGCGGGTGGTGCGCCTCACGTTCAGCTCCGCGGCCGTGCTGCGCGCGTCGCAAGGCGCAGCCGCGAAGGAGCTCATGAGCACGTTGGCGCAGGCGTCGCTCGCGGGCCGGCGCGCATCGCGTGCGTCGTCGACTGACGGCGCCGGATCGCCCATCGCAGGCGAGGCACGGCGGGCCGTCGCGCCATCGCGCAACGGATTCCGCGCGGGTGGTGCGATCGTGCCCGGCCGATACGTCGGCGACATGGTCAACGACGAAGGGCGCGTGATCGTCCGCTACGACGTCACGCTCTTCGCCAACGGCGAGTACGCGGCGCCGTCCGGTGACAACCTGCTCGACTCCACCGGCACCTACCGGTACGTCGCCACCACGGGGCGGCTCGACATCGACGGGAAGCTCGTCAACAGCCGCTACGATCCCGACCAGGATTTCTGCCTGTACGGGCGTGATGCCGGCGGGGGCGCCGCCATCTACGTCGAGGACTACTACGGCATCGGCACCTTTCGCGCCCTGCTGCGTCGCGTCAGCGACCCCACCCGCGACATGCCATCGGTGGTGCAGGCCGCGCGCAAGGCGGCCGCCGCCGAGGCGGCGCGATACCGGTTCGTGACGGCACCCGGGGCGGGGCTGCAGCCGTCGCAGATCGAGGCCGTGTTCTACGAGTGGCGGCAGGAGCTCGAAATCGGAGGCCTGCAGTTCAAGGAGGCCCTCTACGTGCTCCTCACGGACGGAACGGTGCGGAGCGGCATGCCTGTGCCACCGCAGGATCTCGACGTGGCCGCCTCGCGTCGCGGCGAGCCCGGGGCGTGGGGCCGGTGGCGTCGCGCCGGCACGACCTACGAGTTCGCGTTCGGCGCTGACCGCGCGTTCGCGCGCAAGCAGGGCTACGTGGTGCACCCGGCGCGAGCGGGGCTCTCCCTGCAGGGCCGGTACGAGGGCAACTCGCACTATGAGATCCCCGGTGGGGCAGGCGCCTGGTCGAACTTCGGGGTGACGTTCAGCGCGGGGCAGCGCTTCGAGCGATTCCGCAGCGGTGGTGCGGGGATGAGCGGCGGCTACGGCGACACGCGGGTGACGACGGCGACGGTGTACGACGACGACGGTGCGGTTGGCGGTGTCGCTGGCGCCACTGTCGCCGGGGGCAGCGTGCGGCGCACACCGGACACGGGCGCTCGCCGCGGGACCTGGCGCACCGAGGGGTACGCGCTGATCCTGACGTACGACAACGGCACGGTCGAGCGGCTGCCGTTCGTGATCGAGGAGAAGGTGCCGGGGCGGGTCGAAGGGGTCTGGCTCAACGGCTCCCTGCTCTCGCCGCCGAAGAAGTAGGCCGGCCGGCACGTCCGGCGCGGTCGCCTGCGGTGGCATCGTATCTTTGGCCATGCGCATCGCCCACCTCGCCGACCTGCACCTGGGGTTCCGTCAGTACCAGCGCCTCAGCGCGGCCGGCAACAACCAGCGTGAAGCCGACGTGGCGTGGGTCACCCACGCCGCCATCGACGCGCTGATCGACGCGCAGCCGGACATCGTGCTCGTCGCCGGCGACGTGTTCCACCAGGTGCGGCCGTCGAACCCGATGATCCTGTTCGCGCTGCGCGAGTTCACCCGACTGCGTGCCGCGCTCCCCACCGTGCCGGTGGTGATGATCGCCGGCAACCACGACCTGCCGCGTGCGGCCGAGACGGGGTGCATCCTGGCACTCTTCCGGACGGTGGGCATCACGGTCGTGGAACATGCGCCGGAACGCCTCACCTTTCCGGATCTCGACCTCGCCATCCTCGCCGTCCCCGACCGGCTCGGCCAGCCGCTGCCCGCCCTCACCACCCTCGCCTCCGCCCGCCACAACGTCCTGCTGCTGCACGGCGAGGTGAAGGGCGTGCTCCCCGATCGCGCGGTGATGGTGGACCGGAGCCCCAGTGAGGTGACCGTGGAGGAGCTGCAGGCCGCGCCATGGGACTACGTGGCGCTGGGCCACTACCACGTGCACCGGCAGGTGGCCGAGCGGGCTTGGTACGCGGGGTCGCTGGACTACGTGAGCACGAATGCGTGGGGCGAGCTGGCCGAGCAGCGCCAGCACGGCGTGGATGGCAAGGGGTTCGTGCTGCACGACCTCGTCACCGGTGAGCACCGGTTCGTGCCCGTGCCGCCGCCCCGCCGCTTCCTGGATCTCGAGCCGGTGGATGCACGCCTGCTGGCACCGGCCGACGTGGATGCGGAGATCGCCGCGCGGATGACACGCATCCCCGGCGGCATGGACGACGCGGTGGTGCGACTGGTGGTCCGCGAGATTCCGCGGCACGTGGCGCGCGACCTGGACCACAAGGCCATTCGCGAGTACAAGCGGCGCGCGCTGCACTTCCAGCTCGACACGCGCAAGCCGGAGCTCGTGCGCACCCGCACCGGCTCAGGCGCCGGCGGCGCGCGGCCCTCGCTGCCGATGCTGTTGCGCGACAAGCTCACCTCGCGCGTGTTGTCGCACGACATCGATCGCGCGGCGTTCGTGGCGCTCGGGCTCGACTACCTGCAGCGCGTGAGCGAACCGGCTGCGCTCACGCCGGAGCCGGGGTCCGAGGCGGGCTTCATGCTGGTGGTGCCGGACGCGCCGGAGCCGGCATGAGGCTTCGCGCGCTGCGCCTGCAGAACTTCCGGCAGCACGCCGACACGCTGATCGAGTTCGAGAACGGGCTCACCGGCATCATCGGCCCCAATGGCGCCGGCAAGTCCACGATCCTCGAGGGGATCGCGTGGGCGCTGTACGGCAACCCGGTGGCGCGCGGCACGCGCGAGTCGATCCGCTTCCACGCCGCGCCGCCACGCGCCTCGGTGCGTGTGGAGCTGGACTTCGAGCTGGGCCCGCATCGCTACCGCGTGGTGCGCGGCCTGACCTCGGCGGAACTGTTCGTGGACGGCGGCACGGCGCCGGTGGCCAACAGCATCGGCGCCGTGAGCCAGCTCATCGAGCAGCGGCTCGGCATGACGAGCCGCGAGTTCTTCACCACCTACTTCACCGGCCAGAAGGACCTGGCGGCGATGGCGGCGATGGGGCCCGCCGACCGCGGGCGCTTCCTGTCCCGCGTGCTGGGCTATGACCGGCTGCAGAAGGCGCAGGAGCTGGCGCGCGAGACGCGCGGCCAGGTGATCGCCGCGCTGAAGGCGCTGGCGCAGTCGGCCGCCGATGCCGAGTTGCTGGCGGCCGAGGTGGAGGCCGCGCAGCTCACGGTGCGGATGACCGATGGCGCGCTGACGGCGGCCACCGCCGAACTGGCGCGCGCGGAGGCCGCACTGGCCGGCGCCGAGCCGCGCTGGCGGGAGTCGGAAGGTGCGCAGCTGCGTGACCTGGAGCTGCGCGAGGCCATCATCCGCGCCGCCGCCGCCGTCACCTCGGAGCAGCGGGAGCTGGAACGTGCAGCGGCCGCGGTGCGCGAGGCCGAGGGCGTGACTTCGGGGCTGGCGTCGGTGCTGGCGCAGCTCGCGCCGCTGGCGGCGCTGCGTGCGGAGTTGCAGCAGCTGGAGGACCGCTCGCGGGCGGCGGCGCGGCGCCAGGCGCTGGTGGAGGAGATCGCGCGGCTCTCGGCGAGCGTGGATGCGGCGTCGGCGCGGCTGTCGCAGCTCGCGCCGGCCCCCGCGCTGCGTGCGGAGGCGCTGGCTTCGCTCGTCACGGCGCGCGCCACGGCGACGGCGGCGATCGAGGCGGCCACCGCAAGGCGCACCGAGTGGGCGCGTGACCTGCAGGAAGCCGAGACGCGCCGGAACCAGAAGCGCGACGAGTACGCCGACATCCGGACGCAGCTGGACCGGCTGCGCGCCCTGGGCGTGGATGCCCCGTGCCCCACCTGCCTGCGCCCGCTCGGCGCCAGCCACGAGGCGCTGCTCGAGGAGCTCGGCGACAAGCTGGAACTCGTGCGCGGCGAGGGGTCGTACTTCAGCAAGCGGGTGGAGGAGCTGAAGCCCGAACCCGCCGACCTGGTGGCGCTGGATGCGGCGCGCACCGAGGCCGAGCAGGCCGTGCGCACGCTGGAGCGGCGCGAGGCGAAGATCGAGCAGGCGCTGAAGGAACAGGCGGAGAAGGAACGCGAGCTGGCGCAGCTCACGTCGGCTCGCGATGAACGGGCGCAGGCGGTGCAGGGGCTGGACGCGGCCTATGATGCGGCGCACCATGCGGCGGTGCGCGCCACGGTGGCGACGCTCGGTGCACTGGAAGTGGAGCATGCGGTCGCGAAGGGGATCGCCGACGACCTGCCGGCGCGTCGCGTGTCGCTGGAGACGGTGACCCGGTCGCTCGCGGCCGCGCAGGCGGCGGCCGCGGCGGCGCGCACGGCGCACGCCGCGCACGGCTTCAGCGACGCGGTGCATGCCGCGGCGCGGCTGGCGTGGGAGTCGGCGCAGGCGCAGCGCGAGAAGGCGGCGGTGCAGCGGCGCGGGTCCGAAAGTGACGCCACGAACGCGGCCGCGGCGCTGGCCCGGGCCGTGGCGGCCGCCGCGCAGGCGGCGCGGGTGCGTGAGCAGCAGCGCCAGCTGGAGGGGGAGCGGCGCGTGCATGACGAGCTCGACACCGCCTACGGTGAGCTGCGCACCGAGCTGAACGCCCGGCTGCGGCCGGAACTCGGGGAGATTGCCGGATCGTTCCTCACCGATCTCACGGACGACCGTTACAATGAGTTCGAGCTGGATGAGAACTATGAGGTGATCCTGATCGGCGGTGGCGTGCCGCGGCAGGTCATCTCGGGCGGCGAGGAGGATCTCGCCAACCTCGTGCTCCGCCTCGCGATCTCGCAGTTGATCGCCGAGCGCAGCGGGCAGCCGTTCTCGCTGCTGGTGCTGGACGAGGTGTTCGGGTCGCTGGACGACCAGCGCCGGCAGAACGTGGTGGAGCTGCTGCGACGGTTGCAGGATCGTTTCGAGCAGGTGATCGTGATCACGCACATCGACGGTGTGCGGGACGGGCTGGACCGCGTGCTCGAGGTCAGCGTGGACGAGGCGACCGGGCGGGCGGTGGTGGAGAGTCGGGATGGTGGCCGCCTGCCGGCCGAAACCCTGGCCGGGCTGGAGGCCTGACCGTGGCAAGTCTGCGTACGTGGCGATCCGAGCCGGTGATCACCGGGCCGGAACTGATCCAGCCGGGCGATGTCCCGGCGCTCAACACCGTCTTCAGCGATGCGTTCTCGGAGCGCTACCGCAAGGACGGCCTGGTGGGCGTGCGCGTGCCGTTCCTGAATCCCATCATCTGGCGCTATGCCATCGAGGGGGCGGGCGCCGGGGCGGTGCTGTGGCGCACCCACCGTGGCTCGATCGCGGCGTTCAACATC
Organism: Gemmatimonadaceae bacterium; assembly: GCA_020851035.1. NCBI lineage: Bacteria > Pseudomonadati > Gemmatimonadota > Gemmatimonadia > Gemmatimonadales > Gemmatimonadaceae > Gemmatimonadaceae bacterium. The sequence continues at coordinate 18,558 of JADZDM010000001.1, forward strand.
GCGCACCGGAGCGGCGTGGAGGGGTGGATGGGACCGCTCGCGGTCTCGCCGGAGCTGCAGTCCCGCGGCGTGGGCCGGACGGTGGTGGAGTTCGGGGTGGACCACCTGCGTACCCTCGGGTGTCGCGTGATCGGCCTCGAGACGATGCCGCGCACGATGGACAACATCGGCTTCTACTCGCAGCTCGGGTTCGTGCCCGGGCCGCTGACCATCACGGTGACGCTGGATGCCGCGGCCAGCGACGGCTCGTTGCTGCTGCTGGGTCGGGTGTCGGCGCTCGAGCGTGATGACCTGGTGCTCGAGTGTGCCGCGCTGACGGGTGCCATCCGTGAGGGCTACGACTTCACGCGCGAGATCCGCATCACCGATGCGCTGTCGATCGGCGAGACGGTGCTGCTGCGGCGCGCCGGTCGCGTGACGGCGTACGCGATCTGCCACTCGGCGCCGCTGGTGGAGGGGCGATCGCGCGACGAGGTGCGGGTGCTGAAGTTCGTGGCGCAGACCGCGGCCGACGCGATGCTGCTGTTGACGCACCTGACCGAGTACGCCCGCCGCTGCGGCACGCGGCGGGTGGCGATCCGCGTGCAGGGTGACGCCTCGCGCCTGTACGCGGCGCTGATCGCGCGCGGTGCCCGCGTGCGCTGGACGGACCTGCGGATGACGCTGGCGGACTACGCCGAGCCGTCACAGCCGGCTGATGGCGTGATGCTGTCGAACTGGGAGATCTGACGGTCGGCGGTGTGACCGGCGCACCTGTCCAGGCGTCCAGTTGACGAATGTCCGCACGCAGTCCTACCTTCTGCGCAGCGAAAGACCAGGAACGGGAAGGCATAATTTTTGAGCCGATAAGTCTGCCGGTGAAGTCCGATAAATCGTGCTGACGTCATGCCCCAGTGCGGGGAAGGCGGAAGGCTGCGGGTGAGGGCTGTAGCGTATCGACGGGCTTCAGAAACCCCTTCTCGTTCCACCCTGTGAACGTGGGCGTTTCCTCATGGAGGAAGCGCCCACGTTCGTTTCGCCGCCCCGGGCGGGAACCCCGGCCGGGGCCGGTGTCTTTGTCTCCCAGCGCGCGGCGGGCAGGACGGGCCGCGCACGGTTCCGCCCCCTCTCGACTTCACCCGCGCCGTCGGCGGGTGCCAGCGTGCCCAGATGCCGATCGTGACCGCCACGCGGCGGCTCCGCTTCAATGCGGCGCACCGCATCCACAATCCCGCGCTCTCCGATGCCGAGAACACCCGGCTGTTCGGCAAGTGCAACAACCCCAACTGGCACGGGCACAACTACACGCTCGACGTGTCTGTGGAAGGGGAGGTGGACGGCGTCACGGGGTATGTGATGGACCTTGGCCTGCTGCGTGCGGTGGTGGAGCGTGAGGTGATCGACCGGATGGACCACCGCAACCTGAACCTCGAAGTCGAGATCCTCCGCGGGATCAATCCCACGGCGGAAAACATCGTGGTGGCCTGCTGGCACGCGATCGCGCCGCACGTGGCGCCGGCGCGGCTGAGCCGGCTGCGACTCTGGGAGACGGAAAACAACTATGTCGAGTATTCAGGTCGTTAGGCCGCGCGACGCCGACGAGGCGTTCGAGGATGTCCGCCCCGCGCTCTCGGGCTCGGCGCTGGCCGAGTACGAGGCGCTGGTGCGCCGCCAGCTCGAGCTGCTCGGCGAGGACGCGGAGCGCGAGGGGCTGGTGAAGACGCCGCTGCGCGTCGCCAAGGCGATGGCGTGGCTCACCCGCGGCTACGAGATGAACGCCTCCGAGGTCATCGGCGACGCGATCTTCGAGGAGAACGCCGACGGCATGGTGATGGTCCGCGACATCGACCTGTACTCGATGTGCGAGCACCACATGCTGCCCTTCTTCGGCAAGGCGCACATCGCCTACATCCCCGACGGGCGCGTGGTGGGGCTGTCCAAGCTGGCGCGCGTGGTGGAGGTGTTCGCGCGGCGCCTGCAGGTGCAGGAGCGGATGACCGAGCAGATCGCCCAGGCGCTGGCGGAGGTGCTGCGGCCGAAGGGAGTGGGGGTGGTGATCGAGTGCGCGCACATGTGCATGGCGATGCGCGGCGTGGAGAAGCAGAACTCCAAGACCATCACCTCGGCGCTGATCGGCAACTTCCGCAGTGACGCCAAGACGCGCGAGGAGTTCCTGCGCCTGGCCCACGCGCCACGCTGACGACGGACGGCACCCCCCGGGAAGCCCGCCCGCCCGTGAACGCACCTCCCGCCGCCGGCCGATCCGATCGTGCCGGCGGCGGTACAGTTCCGGCATGACCTCCCGTCCACTCGCCGTCATCACCGGGGCCTCGCGCGGCATCGGTGCCGCCCTCGCCCGCCGCTGCATCGACGAAGGGATGCAGGTGGCCCTCATCGCGCGCACGGCGGTGCCGCTGCGCGAGTACGCGCGCAGCCTCGGTGCCGCGGCGCAGGCCTTCCCCTGCGACCTCACGGATGCCTCCGCCGTGCGCGCGGCGGCGGAGGCGATCACGACGTCGTTCGGTGTCGCCCCCGATGCCCTGGTGAACAACGCCGGCCTGTTCCAGATCGCGGCGGTGGACACCATGTCGCCGGCCGACTTCGCCGCCGTGGTGCAGGTGAACCTCGTCGCGCCGTTCCTGCTCACGCGGGCGCTGCTGCCCGCGATGCGTGCACGCGGCCGCGGCACGGTGGTGACGCTCGGCTCGATCGCGGACCGGACGGTGTTCGCCGGCAACGGCGCGTACGCGGCCAGCAAGTACGGCCTGCGGGCGCTGCACGAGGCGATGCGGCAGGAGCTGCGCGGCAGCGGCGTGCGGGCCACGCTCGTCTCACCCGGCCCGGTGGACACCTCCCTCTGGGACCCCATCGATCCCGACAACCAGGCCGGCTTCACGCCACGCGCGGCCATGCTGCCGGCGACGGCGGTGGCGGATGCGATCTGGTATGCACTCTCGCGGCCCGCGGACGTGAACATCGACGAGCTGCGGCTGTCGCGGAGCTGAGGGCACCGTGTTCACGGAGCTGATCGACCTGCTGCGTTGCCCGCAGCCACACGAGGACAGCTGGCTGGTGGCCAGCAGCACGCGCACCGGCGACCGGCACATCCTCGACGGCCGGCTCGGCTGCCCGGTGTGCCGGGCCTCGTACGACATCACCGACGGCGAGGTGCTGTTCTCGTCGGCGCCGGTGCTGCGCAGCGCGATCACGCTGGATGAGGACGCGGCGTTCCGGCTGGCCGCACAGCTCCACCTGCTAGAGGCGCCGCCGCCGATCCTGCTGACGGGTCAGTGGTCGCGCGCGGTGGCCGCACTGCGCCGCATCACACCCACCGTCACGATGTTCGTCGGCGACGCGACCAGCGTGGTGGCGCAGGACGATCGCGTGAGCACGCTGCGCCTGCCGGCGTCCGGGATTCCGCTCGCCGCCGGTGCACTGCGCGGCCTTGCCCTCGACCGGGCCCATGCCGGCGAGGCCTACCTGCCCGACGCCGCCCGCGTCGTCCGCGCCCGGGGGCGTCTCGTCGTGCCCCTCGGCACCCTCCTCGACGCCACGACGTGGCGGACCCTCGCCAGCGACACCGACGTCACCGTCGCCGAGCGGCTCCCGGTGGCGACCGCCCCGGTCACGCTGCGCCGCGCGCCGGCCCATCCGCTCTTCACGCCGTCATGACGCGGGATCATCGACTGCAACTGCTCTGACGCAAAGACGCAAAGGGGACGCAAAGGACGCAGAGAACTGCTTTTTTGGGGGAACTGCGTACGCGCTTCAGCCTCCGAGCTTGCACACGCAGTTCCCAAGACTTCTTTCTTCGCGTTCTTTGCGCCTTTTGCGCCTTTGCGTCAAGCTGTTCTTGTCCGGCTAATCGCCAGATGATGGATCGGCGTAGAGCGCGTCGATCAGCCCGCGGAACTTCTCGTTGATCACGCGGCGCTTGATCTTGAGCGACGGCGTGAGCTCGCCGCCGTCGATGGTGAACTCGCGCTCGAGCAGGGCGATCTTCTTCGGCGCCTCGAACTTCGCCAGCCCCTGCAGCTCACCACGGACCTCGCGGTCCATCTTCTCGATGACCCGCGGGTCCGTGAGCAGCGCGCGGCGGTCGGTGGAGGTGATGCCCTTGTGCGCCGCCCAGCGGAGCAGGGCATCCCAGTCCGGCACCACCAGCATCACCGGGAACTTCCGCTGGTCGCCGAGCATCACCGCCTGGCTCACCATCGCGTTGGTGACCACGCGGTTCTCGATCGGCTGCGGCGCGATGTTCTTGCCGCCGGCGGTCACGATGATGTCCTTCTTGCGGTCGGTGATGCGGAGGAAGCCGTCCTGCATGGTGCCGATGTCGCCGGTGTGGAACCAGCCGTCGCCATCGATCGCCTCGGCCGTCGCCTCGGGGTTGCGGTAGTACCCCTTCATCACGCTCGGGCCGCGGGTGAGGATCTCGCCGTCGGCGGCGATCGCCACCTCGACGCCCGCCACGAGCTCGCCCACCGTGCCGACCCGGATGTTGTCGAGCCGGTTGACCGAGATCACCGGGCTCGTCTCGGTCAGGCCGTAGCCTTCCACCAGCGTGAGGCCGGTGGCGACGAAGAACTTGTTGATCGTCGCCGCCAGTGGCGCGCCGCCGCTGCAGGCCACCCGCAGGCGACCGCCGATGCGTGCCTTGATCTTGCTGAACACCAGCGTCTGCGCCAGCGCGTACTGCCCGGCCAGCACCGGCCCCGGGGCGCGCTTGGCGAGGTAGGCGTCGGCCCACTGGTCGGCCACCCCCAGCGCCCAGTGGAAGATCGCGCGCTTGAGCCCCGAGCCGGCGTTCCCGCCCTCCATGATGCGCGCGTACAACTTCTCGTAGATGCGCGGCACCGAGCTGAGGATCGTGGGGCGCACCTCACCCAGGTTGGCTGCCACCGCGTCGATCGACTCGGCATAGGCGATGGTGCACCCGCCGGCGAACATCATGTAGTGGCCGGCCATCCGCTCGAAGATGTGCGACAGCGGCAGGAAGCTCAGCGCCACGTCGTCGTCCTGCGGCTGCAACACGGGCAGCGACGCGAACACGTTCGAGTAGAGGTTGTCGTGCGTGAGCATCACGCCCTTCGGCAGCCCGGTGGTGCCGGAGGTGTAGATCAGCGTCGCCAGGTCGTCGGGCTGCGTGGCCAGTGCCGCGGCCTGCCACTGCGACGCGCGGTCCGGCGTGTCCACCTGCTCGCCGCGCGCCATCAGGTCCGTCATCGTCAGGTCGCAGCCCTGCGGCGTGGGTGCGCAGAAGCTGATCACGGTCTTCAGCGCCGGCAGGTCGGGGCGGATGCGTGCGATCTTCGCCGCCTGCTCCGGCGTCGAGACGAACAGCACCACCGCGCCGCTGTCGTTCAGGATGTGCACCATCTGCTCGGCCGGCAGCGTGGGGTAGATCGGCACGTCGGCGAGGCCGGCCATGAGGCAGGCGTAGTCGGCGATCGCCCATTCGGGGCGGTTCTCGCTCAGGATCGCCACGCGGTCGCCGCGGGCGAGCCCGAGTTCCTGCAGCGCCAGCGAGGCCCGTCGCACCCGCACCAGCAGGTCGGCATGCGAGATGTCGCGCCACGCGCCGTCAGCCTTGTACCGCAGTGCCGCCGGCTTCGAGAAGGTGGCGACGGCATCGAGGAAGAGACGCGTCAGCGTGCCCGGCTCCGGGCGCGGGGGACCCCGATGCACCACCAGCGTGCCGTGGCGCGCTGCGGTGTCGATTGCGGCGCTGGGAACTGCCATGACCACCCTCCGGGCATCGGGTCCGACGGAGCCTGCGTTCCGGCGAGCCCGGCCGGTGCCGGTTCGCGTCGACCGGAGGCTAGGGCACTGCGCGACCGTTTGCCAGCGCCCCGCCTTGCGAACTAGAAGACCGTCAGCCGGATGGGAAAGGTCAGCGGGCTGCCGGGCACGCTCGCGCCGAGCGCGTTGATGGACGCCTCGAGCAGCACCGAGTCCGTCCCGGTCGCCCCCGTCTTCGGGTACACCTTCACGCGGATCAGTGCCGCGCCGCCGGTCATCAGCGCCGAGGTGGCGTTCCGGCCGTCGGTGCCCACCAGGCGCACCGAGTCGAGCAGGGCTGCAGGAAAGGCCGCCACACGGAAGTGCACCCGCAGCCCGTTCACGGGTGTCGTGTCCCGCAGCACGCGGACGCGCGTGTCCACGAACCGGCTCACGCTGTCGAGCGGCAGTGACACGATCGAGTCGGACGCGCTGGCGGCGCTGCGGGTGAGCGCGGTCGGCGCCGCCACCACGGCGAACGTCTGCGTCTGGCTCTGCAGTCCGCCGGCCTGTGCCACGATCCGCACCGCGGCGGTGACGACCTTGCCGGTGAGGAACAGCCCGTTCACCAACCCGAAGGCCTTCACCGACGTGGTGTCGATGCCGAGGACGCGGAGCTGCGAATCACTCACGGTGCTGCCGTTGCCGCTGAAGGCCCGCACCGGGAGCCGGGCCGGCTGCAGCGTGCCGTCGCGCATCGTGTCGCCCACCACGACCGCCAGTGCGGGCAGCGAGTCGAACTGCAGCGACACCGGCACCTGCGGATCGGTGCTCACCTCGGTGCAGGCCGCGACGGTGACGCAGCCCAGCAGCGCGGCGATCACGCCACGCCGTGCGCCGTTCACGCGAAGTGCTCCGCGAGCAGGTGCGCGAGGTTCGTGTAGGCGAGTGCCGCGGGATCGCTCGGGTTGCGCAGCACCACCGGCACGCCGGCAGCAAAGGCGTCGGCGGCAGCCATCGAGCGGGGGATCGTGAGATCGTACACGAGGTTCGGCGGCAGGTGCTGGCGGATGTACTGCGCGGTGCGCTCGCTGACGGAGTTGCCAGCCTGGTACATGGTCAGCAATACCCCTTCCAGCGCCAGTTGATCATTCGAGCGCAGGGCATCCTGGATGCCGCGGAGCACCTGCGGCGTGGTCTGGACGGCGAGGGGCTCGCACTGCAGCGGCACGATCACGTGCTGGCTGAGGCTGAGCACGGCACGCACGATCCCGCCCAGGCCAGGCGGCGTGTCCACCACGACCACGTGGCAGCGCTCCCGGGCCACGCGCAGGAGCTGGGCGAGCTGCTGCGTCTCGGTGGCGCGGCGGATGTAGTCGTCGTGCTCCACGCCGTCGATCACGCTGCCGACGAGCATCGCCCGCAGCCATGGGAGCTGCGTGGGCAGGATGATGTCGCGCAGCGGGACGTCGCCGCGCAGGTAGTCGGCGAATCCGACCGTCGGGTGGCCCTTCCGCAGGCCGACGCCGTACCGCACCGCCCCCTGCGGATCGACATCCACGATCAACGTCTTCAGCCCGTGGCGCGCGAACGCGGCCGCGAGGTTCACCGCCGTGGTCGTCTTGCCGACCCCGCCCTTCTGGCTGACGACCGCGAGGACGCGGCCGAGCGGCTGTTCAGGCGTCATTCCCGTGACGGAGCCCGTCGGTGCCGGTGGCCTTCAGGCGGTCATCGACCAGGTCCTCCTCGTCGAGCAGCTCCCGCAGCGAGACCAGGCGCACGGGGGTGTCCACCGGGGCCGCCGACTCGCCGGCCTCCGCCACCGGCTCCGCCTCGGCAGGTTCCCCGCGCAGGGTGCGGAGCGTGGCCTGGGCGTGTCCGATCCATCGGGCGCTGTCGCCTCCCGACGGGGCCGCGACGAGGAAGGTCTCGAGGTGCTGGATGGCGGCGTCCACGTCGCCCTTCTTCGAGAGCAGGAAGGCGATGCCGTAGTTGGCGCCCGGGTGGGTGGGCTCCGACTCGAGGATCTTCCGGTAGGCGCGGACCGCCTCGTCCATCCGACCGGACTTGGTGAACACGATCGCCATGTTCAGCAGGATCCGCGGGTCATCCGGGCTCGTCCGTAGCGCGAGCCGATAGGATGTCAGCGCACCGTCGAGGTCGTTCACCTTTTCCAGCGACATTCCTTCGGCGACGAAATCGGGTCGACTCGCACCCAGTTCGCGCGCGGTGGGGTGGCCGCCCAGCAGGCGGGACACTCCGTCGGAGACACGGCGCAAGAACGTCATGGATACATGGAGCGGAGGAAAAAGTCGCAAGGCCACGCCAGGCGCACCTGAAGAGCGGACTCGTGATTCTGCACAAGGTATGCATGCGGTACCGGGTCCTGCAATGTTTTCCCGACAGCAGCGTGACCCGGTTTGGGGTACCTTCGAATGGCCTCCCGGTTTCCGCCCTCGCGCTCCACTGCGGCGCAGGGCGGATCAGTCCGCCCCGCAGAACGAGAACCGTCGTCATGGCGCCCCGCCGCACCTCCGTCGATCCCTCCAAGGGCGTGTTCGAAGTCGAGTGGCAGCTTTTCGGGGAACTCTCGCGGGCCCTCGCCCTGAAGGTCTCGCGCGACTTCGATCCCGAACTCGTGATCGGCATCGCCAACGCCGGCGTGATTCCCGGCGCCACGATCTCGTCGATCCTGGATCGCCCGTTCGCCTCGATGACCGTCAGCCGGCACTACCGGCCCGATGCCCAGGTGCGCGAGACCCCCGCCATCTTCGGCGAGGTCCCGCACGCCGCGCGTGGCAAGCGGGTGCTCCTGGTGGATGAGACCTGCGATTCGGGCGACACCCTGCGCCTGGCCAAGGCCGCGATCGTGAACGCGGGAGCCGAGGCGGTGCGGACGGCGGTGGGCTTCCGCACCGGCGCCTACGCCCCGGATTTCGCCGCGATGACCACCGAGGCGGCGATCGTGCTGCCGTGGGACCGCGAGCTGCTGATCAATGGGGAGCTGGTACTGAACCCGGCCTACACGGCGCTGTTGAACCCCTGACGCGCGCGGGGGGGGGCAGCAGCGCGCGGCGTTTCAAGGGGACCGCTTCAAGGGGACGGAGATCTTGAACCCGAGATCCCCGTCCCCTTGAACGTGAGGCTGTTCAAGATCTCCGTCCCCTTGAACGCGAGATCCCCGTCCCCTTGAACGTCGGGCGGTTCAAGATCTCCGTCCCCTTGAACGGCGCCCGGGAACGACGCTCAGCCCCCGCCGGCGCGCCGCAGCAACTCGGCCTCGTCGATCACCGCGACCCCCAGCGCGCGCGCCTTCTCCAGCTTCGAGCCAGCCTCCTCGCCCGCCACCAGGAACGACGTGTTCTTCGACACGCTGCTCGTCACACGTCCCCCCGCACGCTCCACCACCGCCGTCGCCTCCGTCCGCGAGAGCGTCGGCAACGTGCCGGTGAGCACCACCGTCAACCCGTTCAGCGCCCCGTCGCCCCCATGTTCCTCGGGCTCGGTCACCTGCACCCGCGCCGCCACGAGCTTCCGCACCAGCGCCCGCGCCGCCGGGTCGTCCAGGAACTCGCGCACCGACTGCGCGATCACGTCGCCGATCCCGCGCACCGCCATGATCTCGTCCAGCGCCGCCGCCTGCAGCGCCTCGATGCTGCCGAAACGCCGCGCCAGCAGCTGCGCCGCCACCGCCCCCACGTGCCGGATCCCGAGCGCGTTGAGCAGGCGCGAGAGCGGCTGCGCGCGCGACGCGTCGATGGCCGCCACCAGCTTCTCGGCACTCTTCGCGGCCATCCGCTCCAGTGGCAGGATCTGCTCCGCGGTCAGTGCGTAGAAATCCGCCGCGTCGTGCACCAGCCCCGCCTGCACCATCTGCTCGATGCGCGCGTAGCTCAGCCCACGGATGTCCATCGCGTCCACGCTGGTGAAGTGCACCAGCGACTCGAGCAGGCGCCCCGGGCAGGCCACGTTCGGGCAGTACAGCGCCACCTCGTCCTCGTCGCGACGCACCGCCGTGCCGCATGACGGGCAGGCCGCCGGTGCCACGCACGGCACCGGGGGATCGGACACGCTGCGCTGCTCGGGCACCGGACCGATCACCTGCGGGATCACCTCGCCCGCGCGCCGCACCAGCACCCGGTCGCCCACGCGCAGGTCCTTCGCCGCGATCAGGTCGAAGTTGTGGAGCGTCGCCATCCGGACGGTGGTGCCCCCGATCTCCACCGCCTCCAGCACGGCGTACGGATTCAGTGAACCGGTGCGACCCACGTTCACGCGGATGTCGAGCAGGGTGGTCTCGGCGATGTCGGGCGCGAACTTCCGCGCGATCGCCCAGCGCGGCACGCGGCCGCTCACCTCGCCCAGCTCCTCCTGCAGCGGCAGCGCGTTGACCTTCACCACCGCGCCGTCGATGGCGAAGTCGATCGCGGCGCGCCACTCCGTCTCCACCCGCGCCGCCCACGAATGCACCTCGGCCAGCGTGCGGAGCACCACGCGATGCGGCGCCACCGGCACGCCCCACGCCGCGAGGGCCGTCAGCAGCGCGTCCTGGGTGGCGAAGGGCAGGGCGGCGGCGCCATCGGGATGCACGGCCGCGTATCCGAAGAACCGCAGCGGGCGTCGGGCGGTGATCCGCGGGTCGAGCTGGCGCAGCGCGCCGGCCGCCGCGTTGCGCGGGTTCGCGAACACCGGCTCGCCGTCGCGGATCCGCTCCTCGTTCATGCGCTCGAAGCGACTGAACGGGAAGTACACCTCGCCCCGGATCTCGATGAACGCCGGTGGCGTGTCGGTGTGGAGCCGGAGCGGGATGTCGTGCATCGTGCGCAGGTTCGGCGTCACGTCCTCACCCACCGTGCCGCTGCCCCGCGTTGCCCCGGTCACCAGCAGCCCGTCGCGGTACGTCAGCGACACGGCGGCCCCGTCGATCTTCAGCTCGCAGCTGAAACCCGCAGCGTCCACCGCGTCGCCGGCCAGCTTCCGCACCCGCTCGCCCCACGCCTCGAGCTCGGCATCGTCGAACGCGTTGTCGAGCGACAGCATCGGCACGCGGTGGGCATGCTTCGGCAGCGCCGACTGGGGCTCGGCGCCCACGCGCTGCGTGGGGGAGTCGGGCACGCGCAGCGCCGGGTGCGCCTGCTCGAGGTCCTGCAGCTCGCGGAACAGCAGGTCGTACTCGGCGTCGCTGAGCGTCGGCCGGTCCTGCACGTAGTACTCGTGGCTGGCGCGCGTGAGCTGCGCACGCAGCGCCGCGGCGCGGGTGGCGGCGTCGGTGGCACCGGGAGTGGGTTTCGCCATGGCGGATGCGATCGGCTGAGGTCGTCGGCGAATCTAGCGGCGGCGGCGCACGTATGGTGTCGCGGCGGACGGGCCCGCGCGAGAGGGCACGGAACCTGCCCGACGGTGTACCACGGACAGCAGCACCTGACACTGAATCAGAGGAGAGACTTGCATGATCTACGAAGAGGATGAAGTGACCGAGGACACCGGCGCCGAGATGCAGGAGACAGCGCATGACGAGGGCGCGTCCACCAGCACCGTGGCGCTGGCCGTGCTGGCCGGTGCGGCCATCGGCGCTGCCGTCGCGCTCATGCTGGCGCCGAAGAGCGGCCAGGAAGTGCGCCGCGTGATCCGCAAGCGTGCGCAGGGGCTGCGCGAGACTGCCGGCAACCTGATCGACGACACGAGTGAGGACCTGAGTCGCGAGCTGCGCCGTCGTGGCCGCCAGATCCGCCGTCGCCTGGACCGGATGGCCTGACGGTCGGCGCGGTCAGCGGGTGCGGGCGATGATCTGCTCGCACTGCTGCTTGTAGCGCGCGTCGTTGAACTCCACCACGGGCATGCGCAGCACCGTCTCACAGGTGCTGCGTGCCCGTGGCTTCGATCCTTCGTCGGCGAAGATCGCGGCGAGATCCAGGCGATGCGTGATCCGCCCGGGATCGGCGGCCACCGCCGCCTCCATGTACCGGATGGCCTCGGGCCAGCTCGCCTGGTCGAAGACCTTGCCGCCAAGGAAGTTGCGCGCGGCGAAGCGGGTGAAGCTGCCGAGCCGCATGATCTCCGCATTCCAGACACCGAGCACGTGCAGGGCGCCGGCGTGCTGCGGCTCGATCCGGACGGCCGCCAGTGCCGCACTCCGCACCTCGGCGGCATACCGCACCCGCTCCCGGGCACTCACCGACTGCGCCGTGCGTCCCAGCGCCACCGAGAGCATGAAGTGCCCGTCGGCACCGCCAGCGTTGGCACTCACCGCGCGGCGCGCGTAGCCTTCCGCCTTGCTGAAGTACTCGCTGCGCCGGGCGCCGGTCGCGGCCTCGCCGAGGTCGATCCCTTCGCGGGACGCGCGCCAGAGCAGGTCGTAGCTGGTGGGCGCGGTGGCGAGGGCCGATTCGTAGCGCGCGAGTGCCGCGGCCGGGTTCCGTGCCGCGCGATCGCGCTCCGCGAGCTCGATCACCGCCGCCGCATCCTGCGCGACGGCCCGGACGGGGGACAGGGTCGTGATGACCAGCGCGAGCAGGACGAGTCGGAGCACGGGGCGGGGCATGTGGGATTCCAACAGGGACACGATGGCAGAGAACGTGGACACGCAGCGCAGCAGTACACGGCCGGGCCGGTCATGGTCCGCCGCATGATCCTTCGTGAACTGATCGAGCGCAAGCGAGATGGCGGCCGGCTCACGGACGAGGAACTCTGCGAGGTGGCCGACGCGGCCGCCCGCGGCACCGTGCCGGAGTACCAGCTCGCCGCCCTGCTGATGGCGATCTACTTCCGCGGGCTGGATGCGGCAGAGACGCGTGCACTCACCGCGGCCATGCTCGCCAGCGGCGACGTGCTCCGACGACCAGCCGGCGCGCCCCCGTGGATCGACAAACACTCCACCGGCGGTGTCGGCGACAAGACGTCACTGATCCTCGCCCCGCTGCTGGCCGCGGTGGGCGTGGCCGTGCCGATGATGTCGGGTCGCGGCCTGGGGCACACCGGCGGCACCCTCGACAAGCTCGAAAGCATTCCCGGCTTCCGCACCGACCTCTCGCTGGCCGCCGCCGCCGCACAGCTCGACCGGCTCGGCTGCGCGCTGATCGGGCAGACTGCCGAGATCGCCCCGGCGGACCGTCGCCTCTATGCGTTGCGGGACGCCACCGCGACGGTGGAGTGCGTGCAGCTCATCGCGGCCAGCATCATGAGCAAGAAGCTGGCGGAAGGGCTGACCGGACTGGTGCTGGACGTGAAGACCGGCAGCGGCGCGTTCCTGCCCGATCTCGACCGCGGCCTGGAACTGGCCCGGACGATGATCGCACTCGGCAGCGCTGCCGGCGTGCCGGTGGTGACCCTGGTGACCGCCATGGACCGGCCGCTGGGCGCCGCCTGCGGCAACGCGCTCGAGGTGGTGGAGTGCATCGACGTGCTGCGGGGGGGCGGGCCGGAAGACCTCTGGACGGTGACCGAGGCGCTGGCGATCGAGATGCTGCGGCTGGCGCGGCCGACGCTGACCGTCGACGCGGCGCGCGTCACGCTGCGGGCCGCGATCGACGATGGCTCGGCGCTGGCCCGGTTCCGCGAGATCGTGGAGGCCCAGGGAGGCGATGTCTCGTGCATCGACGACCCGTCGCGGCTGCCGGTCGCACCCTGCATCGGGGTGGTGCCGGCACTCCGCGATGGTGTGGTGCACGCCATTCCGCCGCGGCCGGTTGGGCACGCGATCATCGCGCTGGGTGGCGGCCGGACCAGGACGGATGACGTCGTGGATCCGTCGGTCGGGATCGTCTTCAGGGTGCGGGTGGGTGACCGGGTGACGGCCGGCGCGCCGCTGGCGACCGTGCATGCCGCCACACCGTCGGCGCTGGAGGCGGCCGTGGCCCGGGTGCAGGACATCGTGGTGCTGGGTGATGGGCCGCCCGCCGGGATCCTGCCCTGGGTGAGCCACCGCGTGACCGCTGCCGGCGTGGAGCGGCTCGCGTAGCGGACGGCCCCGCCCCTAGCCCGCGCCAGCTGGTCCGGCGATCTTTCGCGCGCCCGCCCGACACCCCTCGGGCGCGGTGCTCCTGACGACTCACCCGCCTCATTCATGCTCAAGCTTCAGGCCTTTGCGGCCCTGGGTGTCGCCGTGCTCGCCGCGGCGTTCTACTTCGGCTTCTATTTCGCCGTGATGACGCCGGTGACGCCGACCACGGCCGGCCTCGACGTCGGATCGTCGAACATCTCGCGCCTGGCCGTCGGCGTGATCTTCGCGGCCATCATCGCCGTCGGCATCGCGTTCTTCCGCCAGCTCTGGAACGGCGCCAAGCACCACAAGCACTAGCCGAATGTGCCGCACGCGCTGGCTGGCGACCGCCGGCGCGTGCCTCTGTTCCGCCATGCTCGGCGCCCAGGCCGCGCCACGGGTCGTGGATGGCGTGACGGCAGTGCGGCGCGCCGACTCGCTCTGGCAGGCCGCTGCCGCCCGCGGCACGCGCGCCGATTCCGGCACGCCGGGGCCCCGGCACTGGGTGCAGGGCGCCCGTTATGTCCTGCAGGTCGAGCTCGCGGCGGGGATGCGGTCCGTGCGTGGGGCCGGGCTCCTGCGCTACCGCAACAGTTCCCCCGACACACTCGACCGGATCGCGCTGATGCTGGCGCAGAACCTGTTCCGCGCCGGCGCGCCGCACAACGAGCCCGTCCCGGTCACCGGGGGCATGGTGTTCGACAGCCTGTGTGTGGCGCGGCTCACCCGTGCCCCCGCCGCGCGCCTCTGCGGCGCGGCGGGAGGGGCGTCGGTGACCCCCGACCTGCGCGTGGAGCACACCGTGGCCTGGCTCACGCTGCCGGCGCCGCTCGCACCCGGCGACTCGGTGGATCTCCGCGGCCGCTGGCACTTCACGCTGCCCCCCGAAACCGCGCCGCGCATGGGCACCGACGGGCAGGTGGCGCTGATCGCATACTGGTATCCCCAGTTCGCGGTCTACGACGACGTCGCCGGGTGGGCTGCCGACCCGTACCTGGCCGCCGGCGAGTTCTACATGGATCCCGCCGACTACGACGTGCGGATCACCGCGCCCGCCGGCTACCTGGTGGCCGCGACCGGCACGCTGCAGAACCCGGCCGAGGTGCTGGCGCCGGCGGTCCGGGAGCGGCTGCAGCGGGCGGCGCGCAGCTTCACGACGGTGCGGGTGGTGACCGACAGCCTGCGGACGGCGCGGGGGGCGACGCCCGCCGGCGCGCCGCTGACGTGGCGCTTCACCGCGGCCGGTGTGCGCGACTTCGCCTTCTACGCCTCACGCGAGGTGGTGTGGGACGCCATGGCCGCGCTGGTGCCGCGGGGCGGCACTGACACCGGCGTGGACACGGTGCTGGTCCATGCGTTCTACCGGCCGTCGGTGAAGGGCTGGCGTCGCGCCGCCGACTACGGCCGCCAGAGCATCGAGCTCTTCTCGCGCACGCTCTGGCGGTACCCGTGGCCCCAGATGACGCTGGTGGAGGGGATCGTCGACGGCGGCATGGAATACCCCATGCTGACGGCCGTGTCGGTGAGCAACGATCCGCGCGAGCTGCTGGCCACGCTCGCGCACGAGATCGGCCACATGTGGTTCCCGATGCAGGTCGGGAGCAACGAGCGCCGCTTCGCCTGGATGGACGAGGGCGTCGCGAGCTGGCTCGAGCGCAGCCTGCTGCGGGCCAGCACCGGGCACGACGACGACGATGACGGCCTGCCCGACCTGTACCGCACCGTCACGCGGATGCGCGGCGAGCAGTCGATGCTGGTGCACGCCGATCACTACAGCGGACCGCTGACGTACACGGCGGCGAGTTACGACAAGCTGGTGGTTGTGTTCCGTGCTTTCGCGGCGGAGTACGGTGACAGTGCGCTGGCGCAGGGGCTGCGGCGCTACGGGCGCGCCTGGACGGGCCGGCACCCCTATCCGTCGGACTTCACGCGCATGGTGTTCGCTGCGGCCGGGACGGGGCGGGAGGCCTTCGTGCGCGAATGGGTGGCCGGCACCGGGTACTTCGACGCGCGCATCGAGGACGTGACGCGCGCCCGCGACACGCTGACGGTGTCGGTGCGGGTGGACGGTGGCGCGCTGCTCTCGGTGCCGGTGGCGGTGACGCACGCCGACGGCCGCACCGAGGTGCACACCATCCCGGCGGCCGACTTCCGCCGGAATCCGCTGCAGGTGCTCCGCATCGGTGGTGCCCGCTCGGTGAGTGCGGTGATCCTCGATCCGGCACGCACCCGTCCCGACATCGACACCTCGAACCAGCGCTGGGCCCCTTGACCGCGGCGCCACCGCGCGCGCACCGCTCCTGACACTCCACCTCGCGCGACACCGTCGCGACCACCGCCGGGGAAGCCATGCACCTGCCGTTCCGGATCACCGCCGTCACCGCGACGCGGCTCACCGCCCTCGCACTGCTGGTGACGGCGCTCGCGCCGCCGCTCGCGGCGCAGCGTGCGGCGCGCCCTCGCAGCACCACGCCACCGGGATGGCGCCTGGCCTGGCACGACGAGTTCGCCGGCACCACGGTCGACACCACGAAATGGGGCTTCGATCTCGGCAACGGGTTCACGGGCGACAACGGCGTGTACGTGGCCGGCTGGGGCAACGACGAGCTGCAGTGCTACACCAGCGACCCGAAGAACGTGTTCGTGTCCGGTGGCTCCCTTCACCTGCGCGCGCGGCGTGGTGGCGCCGAAGGTTGTGCCTTCACCTCGGCCAGGCTGCGCACGCGACGGCGTGACGGGAGCGCGCTGTTCGCCGCGACGTATGGCCGGTTCGAGTTCAGGGCGCGGCTGCCGGTGGGCCAGGGCATCTGGCCGGCACTCTGGATGTTGCCGCATGACACGAAGTACGGCACCTGGGCCGCGAACGGCGAGATCGACATCATGGAGGCACGCGGGCAGACGCCCTCGACCGTGCTCGGCACGCTGCACTACGGTGCGCGCTGGCCGAAGAACGTGCACACGGGGATGGACTACGTGCTGCCGCGCGGCGGCACGATCGCCGACTTCCACGTGTACGCGCTGGAGTGGGAGCCGGGGCGCATCCGCTGGCTGGTGGATGGGGTGGCGTACCAGGAGCAGCGGTTCTGGTGGAGCAGCGCGGCGATGGCGGATGGCCAGGGCGTGATGCCCGCGGGTGAGTCCGACCTGCACCCCTGGCCGGCGCCGTTCGACCGCCCGTTCCACCTGCTGATGAACCTGGCCGTGGGCGGCCGGTTCCTCGGCAATCCGGATGCGACCACCCCGTTCCCGGCCACGATGGAGGTGGACTGGGTGCGCGTCTTCGAGCGGCGCGGTGGCGCGGGGGCGCTCTCGCCTCGTGGTGCCGGTCTCCTGCCGTGGGCGCAGCCGTCGCGCTGAGGGTGACTCGGCGGAAACCGTCTAAAGCGCAGACATTCGGTTAGTCGTGTGCGGGTCTCGCGGCTGACGCTGCCGGCGATCCCCCTCTGGCGCTTTTGTGAGGGGTTTTCCTGTTTCGCAGGGGAGTGGTCCGACGCGGCGTCCGCGGCTAACTGTCAATCTTAGTTGACGCTTGAAGATGTCACGAAGCCTTGACACCAGCGGGAGCGGGCGCAGAATAGGACTGTGGTTCCGGACTTGTGTTGTCGCGAGGACAACGCCGGAGACGGGAACACTCTGCATGGCTAGCCGAGCCATGGTCCCCCTACGTGCGGGTAAGCACGGAAGTTGTTGCTCCGGGAGATTCGTTATGGCAGATAACGATCCGAATCGCGTCTGGCCGTCAGGCCTGACGACGAGGGAAGCTGAGGAGTTGCACGACGGTCTGAAGCAGGGCACCCGCATTTTCGGTGCGATTGCGATTGTGGCACACATCCTCGCGTTCATTCAAACTCCCTGGCTCAAGTAGAGGGCTACCGTCATGAACGAAGGAAAAATCTGGACCGTCGTGAAGCCGAGCACGGGTGTGCCGCTGTTCCTGGGCACGGTCGTCGTGATGGTCTTCGCGGTTCACTATGCGATCCTGTCGCACACGACCTGGTTCGCGTCCTACTGGCAGGGTGGTGCCAAGGCTCCGGTGACGGCTTCGGCACCGGCGATCGAAACCGCTCCGGCAGCTGCAACGCCGACGTCGGCTGCACCGGCAACGCCTGCGCCGTAATGGTCTTGCCGAAAGGCAAGGCGTCATAGGGGCCGGGATCTTCGATCCCGGCCCCTACGTCGCTTCCGCCCTTCCGCTTTCCGGCATCGGGGTCAGTTTTTCGGCATGAATCGGATCTCCCGCAAGGTTCTCAGCGCCTGGGCGTCACAGGGATCGCGGCTGCTCCCGTTTGCGGATGTGGCGACGCCGGACCTGCCGCTGGCGCGCCTGCTCCGGCTCTCGCTGTTCCAGATCTCGGTCGGCATGGCTTCCGTGCTCCTGGTGGGCACGCTCAACCGGGTGATGATCGTCGAGCTGAGGGTCCCGGCGTCGATCGTCGCGATCATGATCTCGCTGCCGCTGCTGGCCGCCCCGTTCCGTGCCCTCATCGGCTTCCGTTCCGACACGCACACCTCTGCCCTGGGGTGGCGTCGTGTGCCGTACATCTGGAACGGCACGATGCTCCAGTTCGGCGGCTTCGCGATCATGCCGTTCGCGATCCTGGTGGTGTCGGGACGCAACGCGGTCGGTGCGCCAGACTGGATCGGCCAGGTCGGTGCGGGCCTCGCGTTCCTCCTCGTCGGTGCCGGACTGCACACGGTGCAGACGGCGGGACTGGCGTTGGCCACGGACCTGGTCGCCGAGGACTCGCAGCCGCGGGTCGTGGGGCTGATGTACGTCATGCTGCTGGTCGGGATGATCGCGAGTGCGATCGTGTTCGGGTGGCTGCTCACCGATTTCTCGCCCGGGCGGCTGATCCAGGTGGTGCAGGGCGCGGCGGTGGCGACGATCATCCTGAACGTCATCGCGATGTGGAAGCAGGAAGCGCGTGACCCGAACAAGACGCGCGAAGGGCGGGTGGAGCCGTCGTTCGCCGAGTCGTGGTCCAGCTTCATCGCCGGTGACGGCGCGATTCGCCGCCTGATCGCGGTGGGCATCGGCACGATGGCCTTCAGCATGCAGGACGTGCTGCTGGAGCCGTACGGCGGGCAGGTGTTGGGCCTGACGGTGGCGAACACCACGCGGCTCACGGCCACGCTCTCCTCGGGTGGCCTGCTGGGGTTCCTGCTGGCGTCCCGTCTGCTCGGGCGTGGCGGTGATCCGTTCCGCATGTCGTGCAGTGGCGCATTGGCGGGGATTCCCGGCTTCGCGTTCGTGATCATGGCGGCGCCGATGCACTCGGGGCTGCTGTTCTTTGCCGGCACCTTCCTGATCGGGTTCGGCGGTGGGCTGCTGAGCCACGGCACGCTGACGGCGACGATGCAGAATGCGCCGGAGGCGCAGCGCGGGCTGGCGCTCGGTGCGTGGGGGGCGGTGCAGGCCTCGGCGGCGGGGCTTGCGGTGGCGTTCGGGGGCGTGGCGCGCGACGTGATGAACGGGTTGCAGTCGCGGTCGGTGTTGGGCTTCAGCCTGGATGGCCCCGCCACCGCCTACACCTTCGTCTACAGCCTCGAGATCGTGCTGCTGGTGGTGGCACTGGTGGCGATGGCGCCGTTGATCCGCCGCGCACCCCACGCGGTCACGGCCTGACCGGTCACGCGCCGGTCATTCGCCGGGCGTGATGCGTTCGTCGCGGCCCGGCGACGCCACGTCGCGCAGCAGGCCCTGCTGCTCGCGCAACGAGCGCCATTCGGCATCGAGCGCGGCGCGCGCCACGCGCAGGGCTTCACGCTCCCGCTCCACCTCGCGCTGGGCCTCGTAGAGCTCGGCCACGCGGGCGCGCAATTCCTGCAGCGACAGCAGCTCGAGTGCGGCGGGCGAGGGCAGGGCGCTGGCGCGGCGCTCGATCGGGCGTGGTGCGGCGGCGATGTCGGGCAGGGAGATCGATGCGGCGTCTGCGGGGCGGCGCGCGTCGGTCATCGTGCTGCACTCCGTGGGGATCGTGGTGTCGCGCGCATCGACACGTGCTGGGCGCGAGCCGGTATCACGGCGGGCAGTCGGCACTGCATCGAGCCGACGGGTGCATCGGGGAAAGGTAGGGTTGATACGGCGTCGTGACGAGGTCGATCCGACCGGCCGCCCGCACTCATCCGTTTGCCGGATCTCGTCGCATCCCACCGATCGCGACAACGGTCCGAGGGGCAGGCACCGGTGCGTGTGCCTGCCCCTCGGACCGTGTGCGACCCTGCCAGCGGCTCAGACGTCGAGCGCGGTGACGAAGCGGGCGTTGGCCTCGATGAACTCGCGGCGCGGCTCGACGGCGTCGCCCATCAGGGTCTGGAAGATCTGGTCCGCCATCACCGCGTCGTCCATGCCGACACGGAGGATGGTGCGGCGCTCGGGGTCCATGGTGGTGGTCCAGAGCTGCTCGGGGTTCATCTCGCCGAGCCCCTTGTAGCGCTGGACGTAGACGTTCTTGCGCGCGTCGCCGCCGCTGAGGCGCTCGGTGTACGTCTCGCGCTCCAGCTCATCGTAGGCGTAGTACTCCTCCTTGCCCCGCGCGACGCGGTACAGCGGCGGCTGCGCGATGTAGATGTAGCCGGCGTCGATCAGCTCGGGCATCTGGCGGAAGAAGAACGTGAGCAGCAGGGTGCGGATGTGGGCGCCGTCCACGTCGGCGTCCGTCATGATGATGATCTTGTGGTATCGCGTCTTGCCGAGGTCGAAGTCGTCCTTGATGCCGCAGCCGAGGGCGGTGATGATGGTGCGGATTTCCTCGTTGCTGAGCACCTTGTCGATGCGGGCCTTCTCGACGTTGATGATCTTGCCGCGGAGCGGGAGGATGGCCTGGTTCTGGCGCTCGCGGCCCTGCTTGGCGGAGCCGCCAGCGGAGTCACCCTCCACCAGGTAGAGCTCGCAGAGGGACGGCTCGGAGAGGGAGCAGTCGGCGAGCTTGCCCGGCAGGTTGCCGATGTCGAGGGCGTTCTTCTTGCGGGTGAGGTCGCGCGCCTTGCGGGCCGCCTCTCGGGCGCGGGCGGCGCTGACCGCCTTCTCGATGATGATGTTGCCGATCTTCGGGTGCTCGTCGAGGAACGTGGCGAGGTGCTCGTTGACCACGCTGCGGACGATGCCCTCGACACTCGGGTTGCCGAGCTTGGTCTTGGTCTGCCCCTCGAACTGCGGCTCGCGGACCTTCACCGAGAGCACGCAGGCGAGGCCCTCGCGCACGTCGTCGCCGGTGAGCTTGATGCCGTCCTTGTCCTTCTTCGACAGGCTCGAGCGCTCGATGTACTTGTTGACGACGGAGGTGAGCGCACTCTTGAACCCGGTGAGGTGCGTGCCGCCCTCGTGGGTGTTGATGTTGTTGACGAAGGAGAACGTGGTGTCGGCGTAGCCGTCGTTGTACTGCATCGCCAGCTCGATCGCGACGTCGTCGCGCTCGGTGTCGATGTAGACGACCTCGGAGTGCAGCGCCTTGCGCTGGTTGTTGAGGAACTCGACCATCTCGCGCAGGCCGTTGACGGCGAGGAAGGTCTCGCTCTTCTCCCGGTCGTCGCGCTCGTCGGTGAGGACGATGGTGACGCCCTTGTTCAGGTACGACAGCTCCCGCATGCGGCTGGCGAGGATGCCGTAGTCGAAGATCGTCTCGGTGAAGATCTGGTGGTCGGGCTTGAACCACACCGTCGTGCCCGTCTCCTTCTTCGGCACGTCGCGCGTCTGGCGGAGCTTGGTGATGGTCTTGCCGCGCGAGAAGTCGATGTAGTGCTCCTTGCCGTCGCGCTTCACCCAGACCTTCAGCGACTCGGAGAGCGCGTTCACGCAGCTCACCCCGACGCCGTGCAGGCCACCCGAGACCTTGTAGCTGTTCTTGTCGAACTTGCCACCCGCGTGCAGCACCGTGAGTGCGAGCTCGACGGCCGGGATGCCGGCCTTGGTGTTGTTCTCGACCGGGATGCCGCGCCCGTTGTCGACCACCGTGATCGAGTCGTCCTTGTGGATCGTCACGCTGACCAGGTTGGCGTACCCGGCGAGCGCCTCGTCGATGGAGTTGTCCACCACCTCGTAGACGAGGTGATGCAGGCCGCGTGAGCCGGTGGACCCGATGTACATGCCGGGACGCATCCGGACGGCCTCGAGGCCCTCGAGTGCCTGGATGTCGTCGCCGCCGTAGTCACCACGATTGCCGTTCACGTCTGCCATGCTGCTCCCTTCGCTGCGGGTCTGACGGCCGACCGTACAAATTCCGAATGGAATGGTGGTCGGTAGCTGATGGAAGATAGCCGGTGGATGCGGGAAACGCAATCCGGCCCATCCTGCCTAACTCGTTTCATGGTAACGCTTTACGGCATATCCCACGAGACGGCCACGGTACCGCCACGGCACCGCCATGTCGTGATCCTGTGCCGGTGCTGGCTCGACGCGTCGGCGATCTGCGGCGCTCACCGACCGCCGACGGCCTCCGCCGGCCCGCCGAACCCGGGCCGCCGCCTCAACTCTCCCGGAATGGGGGACGATCCTCCAGAGGACAATGGAGCGCGTCCGCCCTCGACCCACGCCGGTGTTTTCCCCGATCTCCACCCCGGCTGAACCAGCCGAGGTCGGGTTGCCCGTGCGCGAGCAGCTGGACCCGGGTCCGCCTGCGCGGACGCTCCTCGTTGCCGCCGCGCTCCTGATCCTCGCCATGGTGCTCACGCAGCGGCAGGGCCTGCTCGCCGGCGAAGCCACGGGACTCGCCGTCGTCGCACTCGCCGGCGGGTTGCTCATCGCCCTCGTGCCGATCGTCGCCCTGCTCACCGACCGGCGCATGGACGACCGCCCCAAGCGCGCCTGGCGACTGCTCGCCCTGGCGGCCTGTGCCCTGACCCTCGCGTGGTGGGGGGAGCTGCAATGGGTCGGCCCGCGTGGGCACCTCATGGCGGCGGTGCTCAACGTCGCCTTCCATGTGCTCGCCTTCGCCGCGGTCGCGATGCTGCCGTGCGGCCTGCGCACGCCCATGGAGCGCGTCCGCCTCCTCTTCGACGTGATCGTCACCGCCGGTGCGGCGATGACACTCACACTCGTCTTCCTCCCGGGCGGCCTGGGCGCCTCGGGCGAGGGTGGGGGCGCCCCGTCCGTGCCGCCGGTGGTGGCCGTCCTCTGTGACGCGGTCCTCTTCGCCACCGTCGCCATGCTCTGGCTGCGCGGCATGGTCACGGTCCTCCGGGATCCGCTGGCGCCGCTGGCGGCATCGAGCCTGGCGCACCTGGCGGTGCACGGCGTGGCCGGCGCGGTGCACTCACCGGCCGGCCTTGCCACGGTGCGCGCGTTCTCCATGCTGCCGCTGGTGCTGCTCGGGCTGGCGGCGGTGCGTCACCGTGCCCACGTGGTGAGCGTGGGCGTGACCTGCGGCGCACCACGACGCCTCTCGCTGCTGCCGACCGGGGCCGCCGCAGCGGTCCTGTTCACGATTCTGTGCCTCTTCCTCGCCGGACACCCGCCGTCGACCATGGCGGTGGTCAGCACCGCACTCGTCGGCCTCGCGGCGCTGGCCCGGCAGGTGCTCGGCATCCGCGACGAGATCGGCGCGCGCGAGCAGAACGCGCTGGAGCAGGCCGACCGCCGGCTCGCGGCGCTGGTGCGCCACGGCAGCGACATGCTCACGATCCTCGAGGCCGACACCGAGGTGCGCTACGCGAGCCCGTCGCACCTGCAGGTGATGGGCATCCCGCCGGAGCTGCTGGTGGGGCGCCGGATGGCCACCGAGATCCACCGCGACGACTATCCGGCGGCGCAACGCGGCTTCGACCGGCTGCTCACCGGCGAGTCGATGCGGGAGTCGCTCGTGGTCCGCATGCGTGACGGCACCGGCCACTGGCGCTGGGTGGAGGCGGTGGGCACGAACCTGTTCAGCGAGCCGACCGTCGCGGGCCTGGTGCTCAACAGCCGCGACATCACCGATCGCAAGCAACTCGAGGCCCAGCTCATCGAGCAGGCGCTGCGCGACCCGCTCACGGGGCTGGGCAACCGGCGCCTCTTCTCCGACCGCGTCTCGCACGCGCTCGACCGTCGCCTGCGCAGCGGGGCACGGGTGGCCGTGCTCCTGCTGGACCTCGATCACTTCAAGTTCGTGAACGACACGCTGGGCCACGCCAAGGGTGACGCCCTGCTGGTGGCGGTGTCGGAGCGATTGCGCAACGTGCTCCGCACCGGCGACACCGTCACGCGGCTGGGCGGCGACGAGTTCGCCGTGCTGCTCGAGGACATGGTCGCCGACGAGGAGGCGGATGCCACCGCGCTGCGCATCCAGCACGCGCTCGACCGGCCGTTCCGGCTCGACGAGCGCGAGGTGTTCGTGCGCGCGAGCATCGGCATCGCCTGGGCCACCGACGGGCAGGACTTGGATGCCCTGCTCACCGACGCCGACGTGGCGATGTACGGCGCGAAGAACTCCGGCCGCGGTCGCGTGGAGCGCTATTCGAGCGAGATGCGGGCCCGGGTGGCCGAGCGCCTCGACCTCGAGGCCGACCTGCGCTGGGCGCTGGAACGCGACGAGCTGGATCTCGTGTACCAGCCGGTGGTGGACCTGGAGACGGGCACGATCAGCGGGGCCGAGGCGCTGATCCGCTGGGCACACCCCGAGCATGGCCTGGTGATGCCGGCGCGCTTCATCCCGGTGGCGGAGGAGTCGGACCTGATCATCGAGATCGGGCGTTTCGTCACCCGCCGCGCGACGATGGATGCCGCGCGTTTCCGCTCGCTCTGCCCGGCCTCGGCCGAGCTGCGCGTGGCGGTGAACATCTCGGCGCGGCACCTGCTCTCGCCCGAGCTCGTGCCCGATGTCATGCAGGCGATGCTGGATGCCGGCCTCAGTGGGTCGGCGATGACGGTGGAGCTCACCGAGTCGGTGCTGGCGTCGAACGAGCCGATCGTGGCCGGACGGCTGCAGGCGCTGCGCGACCTGGGGCTGCACATCGCGCTCGACGACTTCGGCACCGGCTATTCGTCGCTGGCGTACCTGCGCCGCTTCCCGATCGACGTGCTGAAGGTGGACAAGAGCTTCGTGTCGTACGGCCAGACGGACGTGATGAACGACGGCGTCACGAAGGCGATCGTCTCGATCGGGCTGAGCCTCGGCATGCGGACGGTGGCCGAGGGGGTGGAGACGGTGGAACAGCTCGACCGGCTGCGGCAGATCGGCTGCGCGCTGGGGCAGGGCTACCTCTTCTCCCGGCCCGTGAACCGCGAAGCGTTCGAGGCGCTGCTGCTGCAGTGGGAACCCGCGACGTTCGCCAGTCCGCTGCGCCTGGCGACGAGTGGCCAGTATCGCGTCGAGCCTGCGCGCGAGGGTCAGGCGCCGGTGGGGCCGTCGAGCGCGAGTTCCATGTAGACGTCGGCCGTCACGTAGCCGACGTCGGGCGGGCAGGGATGGTCCACGAATCCGAGGCTGCGATAGAGCGACAGGGCGGCGGTGAGCCCGGAGTTCGACGTCAGCACCACCCGCGCCATGCCGCGCTGGCGCGCATGCGCGATCACGGCGCACACCAGGCGGCGGCCGGTGCCGCTGCTGCGGGCCGTCGGCACCACGCCGACCTTCACCAGCTCGACCGCATCGGTGCCGGCCGGGATCGCGGCGGCGGTGCCGATGACGGTGTCATCCTGCACCGCGAGGAAGATCGCGCCACCGGGGTCGAGGATCATGCGGCGTGGTGCGGTGAGATACGGCTCGTCGAGTGGCTCGAGCAGTCCGCACGCCGCGAGCCAGGTGCGGTTCAGGCGATCGAAATCGGCCGCATGGCGATCCTCGAACGGGATGATGTCGATGCGCGAGGACGTCGTCATGGCGGCGGCTGGTGCGGATGTGACACGCCCGGTCGTGCATGGTGCACGACCGGGCGTTCATCGTGCAGCGGGGAGGATCAGGGCGCCGGCGGCAGCGTGCCGGTCGGCGTCGCGGCGTCCACGGCATCCGGCAGCATGGCGGCGAGCTTGTCGGCCGCATGCGAGGGATCGATGCCGAGCTTGGAGGCGATCGACGTGACGTACTCGTTGCCGAGTGCGGCCTTGAGCTGGTCGCCGGTGATCGGGAGGTTCTTCGTGCCGGTGGCGATCCACGAGTTCACCGTGTCACCGAGGCCGCCGGCCTTCAGCTTGTCGACCATCGCCGTCAGGCCGCCGTGCGCGGGATCGTTGATGGCACCCATCGCCTTGTCCACGAGGCCGTCGGCGGCATCGGGCAGGATGTTCTTCAGGGAATTGGCCAGGCCTTCGAGCATGAGTGGCTCCGGGAGGAGTGGGGTAGCGGAGAGAACAGTCCGAGATGCGACGAAGCTAATGGGCCGCCGTGGCGGGGACAGGGCGCCGGGCGCCGGCGTATGATGTGCCGGCCGGCGACCGCGCGGCGGGACCCGCTAGCTTGCGGCTGTCTCGCGCCGGCCCGTGTGAGGCGGTCTTCCGCCCGTGCCGCGTCGTCACCCGCTTCCCGGGGCCCTGCCTGATGCTCGTCCATGCCGTGTACTTCTCGCTGCGCGCCGACCTGCCGCCAGCCGACCGTGCCACCTTCGAGGCCTGGCTGCCCAAGCTCTGCGCGATCGCCAGCGTGAAGGACGGCCATCCGGGAGTGCCGGCGGACACCGACCGGCCGGTGATCGACCGGGCCTACACGCACGCGCTGGTGCTGCTCTTCGAGACGGCGGCCGATGAGGTGGCGTACCAGGTCGATCCCGTGCACGACGCGTTCCGCGCCGAGTGTCACACCTTCTGGGACCGCGTCCGCATCTTCGACTCGATCACCGCGTAGCTGCGCGGGTGGCCGCTGGCGTCAGGCGCTGGCCGCCACGGCCTCGCGGGCGCGGGCGACGGTGGCCGCGAGCTGCGAGGAGGCGTCGGCGGAGGCCTCGGCCGTGATGCGGCCGGCCGCGACGGCATCCATGAAGGCGTGCACGACGCGTGGGTCGAAGTGCGTGCCCGAGCTGCGCTGGATGATGTCGCACGCCTCGCGGGTGGAGAGGCCGGCGCGATACGGACGGTGGCTCGCGAGGGCATCGAAGACGTCGGCCACGGCGGCGATGCGCGCCAGCCAGGGAATCTCCTCGCCGCGGAGCTGGTCGGGGTAGCCGGTGCCATCCATCCGCTCGTGGTGCCAGCGCACGATCGGCAGGGTGTCGGCGAAGGCGGGGATCGGCGCGAGGATCTCGCACCCCACCACCGGGTGGCGCCGCATGACGACCCACTCCTCGTCGCTCAGGCGGCGGGCCTTGTCGAGGATCTCGGGGGGGACGGCGATCTTGCCGATGTCGTGCAGCAGCCCGCCGCGGCGCAGCGTGTCGAGGTCCGCGGCACTGAGGTGCAGCGTCCGCCCGATCTCGAGCGCGACCGTGGTGACGCGCTCCGAGTGACCCGCGGTCCAGGGGGAGTTTGCATCGATGGCGCGGGCGAAGGCGAGCACGGTGCCGGCCTGCAGCGCGTCGAGGCGCTGCAGCGTCTGGTGCAGTGACGACGCCATGTGGTTGAACGAGGTGGCCACCTGCGCATACTCGTCGTCTCCCTGCACCACCACCGGGGTGCCGAAGTCGCCGGCCTCGAGGCGCCGGGTGCCATCCTGCAGCCGCGCCAGCGGTTCGGTGGTGCGCCGGATCTGCGCGTGACTGACGGCGAAGATCAGTGCCAGCACGGCTGCTGCCAGGCCGAGGAACGTGTTCCGGAACACGCGCGCGGCCGCGAAGGAGGCACTCTCCGGCTGCAGCACCACGGTGCGCCACTCGGCCGCGGCGTATTCGTGGCGGAGGTAGATGTCGCGTGCGGACGTGAACACGCCGTCGCGGCCGATGCTGTCGTGCTCGATGCCGCCGCGCCGCGCGCGTGCCGTCATCAGGTCGCGCTGCGCTGGCGTCGCGCCATCGGTGCAGTGGATCACGGCCAGCGTGCGCGTGTCGAAGATGCAGGCGACTGCATCCTCGGCCGTGACCGACTCGTCGGACTCACCGAACAACGCCTCGCTGCGGAGCAGGGCCCACTGCACCGGCTGCGCCTGGTCGTTCCACGGCAGGCGGGCCCTGGCGAGCAGGACGCGCTGTCCCTCCGGTGCGGGGGCGAGCCGGACGAGCGGCCGGCCCCCAGCCAGGTGTGTGCGCTCGGCGTCCGTCAGTGGTGCGGGTGGTGGCGTCGCTGCCGGACCGGTTGGCACCGGTGTGCCGGCAGCGCGCGCGTCATCCAGCGTCACCTGCTCGAAGAACCGCGCCGCGTTCGTGCTGTCCACACCCTCGCGCAGCTGCCAGGAGAGGGATGTGAGGTACGACAGTGTGCCCAGGCCGAGTGTCCGGCCCAGTCGCACCACGCGGGTCTCGGCCTGGTGGCGCAGCTCGGCGTTCACGAAGTGGAACGACACCGCGATGACCAGCGCCACCGGCACGAAGGCGGTGAGCAGGTTCACGGCCAGGAAGCGCCGGCCGACCTTCGTCTTCAGGAATCCGGCGGCCACGCGTGCTCAGTAGCCTTCGGCGACACCGACGTACTTGCCGTCGTTGGCGACGATGATGTCGTCGCGCGAACGCGCGGCCGTGAGCGGCAGGTTCGATGCGCCGTCGGGCCCCTTCGAATAGAGGTCGAAGCGGCTGTTGAGCGGGTGCAGGCTGCGGTCCTTGCGCGAGCCGGCGGGGTTGCCACCGCGCCAGTCGTCGAAGCGCAGGTACTCGTAGGGGTGGCCCCACGGGTCGAGCATGTCGCCGCGGCCGATGGCAGCCAGAGACGCCGGCAGCTCGTCCATGGTGCTCAGCTGCATGACGAGTCCCTGCAGGTCCATGATCGCGCGCGCCTGCTTCGCCTTGTCGGTCTGATTCCGGTACTTCACCATCGCAATGCCGGCGAGGATCGCGACCACGAGGATCACGGCCATCAGCTCCACGAAAGTGAAGCCACGGCGTTTCCGGCGGCGGCGCAGGCGAAACGGAATCACAGGGTCAGGGACCGCAGGTGCGACGGCTGGGGGGATGGCATGGACCGGCGGGGTGGCGCCCCTCGTGGGCGGCCCCCTCCATGTGTCCTGACGAGTGACGGCCGGTCCGGGCACGGACATGAGTGCCCGGCGTGGCGCCGGGGGGCCGGTGCGGCCGCGGATGGAGGGGCCGGTGCCACCGGTGCCACCGGTGCGGCGGAGTGCTACGCGCGTCCCAGCCGGAACCGGAGCTGCCGGACCGGCGCGCGGCCGGGCACGGCGTTGATGCGGGCCAGCAGGGTGGGTGCCAGCAGGCTCAGCTCGTTCATCCAGGCCGCCGTCGACACCCGCACCCACAGCACACCGTCGGCGGTGATCGAGAGGGGCTCGGTCACCGCGGCGATCTGTGCGCCGACGGCGAGGGCCCAGTCGTCCATGGCGCCCACCTGGGCCACACGCTCGGTCATGCCCTTCTGCGCCAGCACCTGCGCCATCACGTCGGCGATGCTGGTGGGCTGGCTTTTCTTGACGGGGCCGGTCACGGGCCGACCCGCAGGGTGCCGTGCTGCACGTGCACGGTCTGCAACCCGGTCAGCGCGCGCGGGATATCCTCGCTGCGCGGGACGGCCAGCACCACCTGGCCCAGCCCGCGGCTGCCGAGCAGGCCGAGGATCCGGGCGCTGCGATCGGCGTCCAGCTCGGCGAACGGATCGTCGAGAAGCAGGAGCGGCGCGGTGCCGAGGGCGGTGTGCAGCGTGCGGGCCTCGAGCATGCGCAGCGCGATGGCGGCGCTGCGCTGCTGGCCGTTGCTGCCGAAGCTGCGCAGGTCGCGGTGGTCGAGCAGGAGTTGCACCTCGTCCCGGTGCGGCCCGGTGTGCGTGGTGCCGCGGCGCACGTCGTGGACGCGCTGCTGCTCGAGCGTGCCGGCGAGCCATGCCGCCAGCTCCGCCTCGTCGGTGCGGGCACCGCCACCACGCTTGAGCGTGAGCGAGACGGTGGTGCGTTCCCCGATCGACTGCAGCATCTCTTCGTACACCGGTGCCGCGGCCAGTGCCCAGGTGTGACGCTTCACGAGCATGGTGGCGCCCGCCTCCGCCATCGCCGGCTCGAAGGCCGCGACCCCGTCGAGCGCCCCGGCATCGCGCGCATGGCCCGCGAGCGTGCGCAGGGCCGCGTTGCGCTGCGCGAGCGCGTGCCGGTAGCGCTGGAGCGCCAGCAGGTAGCCGCGGTCGGCCAGCGCGAGCATCACGTCCAGAAAGCGACGACGCTCGGACGGTGCCCCGCGCACCAGCGCCACGTCGGCGGGGGAGAAGAGCACGGCCGGCGCGGCCCCGATCGCATCGCTCAGCCGCGTGACCTCCACGCCATCGAGCATCACCTTCTTGCGCTGGGTGGCCATGTCGAAGCCTGCGCTGACGCCCAGCGCGCCGCGCGGCGACCCTTCGAGCGTGGCCGACACGTGGAAGCCGGCGCCACCGAACTGCACGAGGTCGCGATCGCGCGCGCCGCGTGCACTGCGGAACAGCTCGAGGTAATAGATCGCCTCGAGCAGGTTCGTCTTGCCGTGCCCGTTGTCGCCAAGCAGGGCGGCGCCGTCGGGGGGCATGTCGAGCACGGCGCGCCCGTAGTTGCGGAAGCCGGTGAGCGTCAGGCGGCCCAGACGCACGGCGCGCGCGTCCGTCGCGTCATGGGCGACGGTGTCCCCGGCAGCCGGCGCCACGGTGGTGCTCACCCGCCGGTGAACACGGGCGGCCGCTTGTCGAGGAACGCCTGCATCCCCTCGCGCATGTCGGTGGTGGACGACAGGGTGCCGAAGTGGGCCGCCTCGTAGGCCAGCGCATCGTCCAGCGGCAGCGAGTGCCCGCGGTAGACGGCGTCGATGCAGGCGCGGATGGCCAGCGGTCCGTTGGCCAGCATCTGAGTGAGCATCGCGGTCGCGGTGGGGATCAGCTCCGCGTTCGGCACCACCTTGTTCGCGAGCCCGATGCGGTACGCCTCAGCGGCGTCGATGATCTCGGCCGTCATCAGGAGCTGCAGTGCGCGCCCGGTGCCGACCAGCCGCGGCAGGCGCTGCGTGCCGCCGTACCCGGGAATGATGCCGAGCTTCACCTCCGGCTGCCCGAACTTCGCGAACTCGCCGGCGATGCGCAGGTGACAGGCCATGGCCAGTTCGCACCCGCCGCCGAGCGCGAAGCCGTTGACGGCGGCGATGACGGGCTTGGGGCTGCGCTCGAACTTGCCGAAGATCACCTGGCCGCGGCGCGCCCGCGCGACGGCGCTCATCGGGGTCTGGCCGGCGAGCTCACCGATGTCGGCACCGGCCACGAACGCCCGTCCGGCGCCGGTGAGGATCACGCCGCCGACGGCGTCATCGGCGATGGCGAGGTCGATGGCGGCACCCAGCTCACCGATCAGGGCGGTGCTGAGCGCGTTCAGCTTGTCCGGACGGTTGACCGTGATCGTCGCGATCCGGTCCGCCACCGAGTAGAGCAGCAGGTCGAAGGACATGCCGGGCGTGGTTGCGGGTGGGGTGAGGCGCCCAGCGGCGCGGGGCGGCGTGGGTGAAAGCTACCCCGGTCGCGTCGCGCCACTGCGAGGGGTGGCTGGGCGCCGGCCGGCCGCCGTCGACATCGCTGCGCGTGTCGTAGTTTCCACGGCACGAGCCGTGTCCGGCGCGCCCCGCGCGGGACGCCGGACGCCTGCCCACCGCCTCCACCCTCCCTGACTCGTGTCCCGACTTCCGCTGCTCGTCCCGGCGCTCGCCTGCGCGGTGCTCACCGTCGCCTTGCCGCACCATGCCGCTGCCCAGGCCGCGGGTGGCGCCGGCAGCACGTTCTGGCCCGACGAGGGACCGCGCACGTGGGCCCCGCGTCCCACCGCCCCCGCGATCACCGCCAACGACCTGCGCACGCGACTGTACCAGTTCGCCGCCGACTCGATGCAGGGGCGGCGCATCGGTGAACCCGGCAACGTCAAGGGCACCGACTACATCGCGAGCGAATTCCGCCGGCTGGGACTCAGGCCGGCGGGCGACAGCGGCACGTACTTCCAGGTGCTGCCGTTCGGACCGGTGGGCTACGATGCGGCGGCGTCGGTGCTGCGGGTGCGCGGTCGCGCCCTGCGCCCGTCACGGGACTGGATCCCGATGACGCCGTCGGCGCCGATGCGCATCGTGTCGCAGGCCGCGCTGGCGAACGTGCCCACGGTGTTCGCCGGGCGATGGGGCGACACGGTGGCGCTCGACGCCGCGATGCTGCGCGGCAAGGTGGCGGTGTTCCGCGCCGCGCCGCCGGCGCAGGCGATCGGCGGGGCCGGTCGCGGACCGGCATCGTTCCTGAGCTGTGACCAGGTGCCGAACATGTTCGGTGCCGCGGCGGCGGCGGCGGCGGAAGCGTCCGGACGCGCGCCGCGCCGCGTGGCAGGCGCCGGCCCGGTGCGCGACCTGCGCGCGCAGGCGGCCGGTGCCGTCGGCATCCTGATCGTCGGGCTGGACGGGATGACGCCGGCGGCGGTGGCGGCGGCGTTCACGCCGCGTCCGACGATGCGTCCGGCACCGGTGACCGATGGCGCCGCTGCCGCCACGATCTCGTCGGCGGTGGCGACGCAGCTCTTCGGGCGGAACGTCGAGGCCCTCGCCGTGGGGAGCACCGGCGCGCCAGTGTCCGCGAGCTGGACGTATGCCTGGAAGCCGGCGGCGGCGCCGGCCCGCAACGTGATCGCGATCCTGCCGGGTTCCGATCCGGCGCTGGCCTCGGAATACGTGCTGGTGGGCGCCCACAGCGACCACGTGGGCACCAGCCCCGTCGCCGTGGACCACGACTCGCTGCGGGTGGTGAACACCGTCACGCGGCCGCAGGGTGCGAACGACCCGGTGTGCATCCCGACGGCGGCGCAGCAGCGTCGCATCGACTCGCTGCTGACGGCGGTCCGCGCCCTGCGTCCGCCGCGCCGCGACTCGATCTTCAACGGCGCCGACGACGATGGCTCGGGCACCGTGGTGCTGCTGGAGATCGCCGAGCAGTTCGCGGCCGAGAAGCCGGCGCGCTCGATCATCTTCGTGTCGCACCAGGGGGAAGAGAGCGGGCTGCTCGGCTCGTTCTGGTTCGTGCAGCACCCGACGATCCCGCTCACCTCGATCGTCGCGGCGCACAACATGGACATGGTCGGGAAGGGGCGCGTGGACCAGGTGAAGTTCGGCGGGCCCACGTCGATCCAGATGCTCGGGGCGCGGCGCATGTCGCGCGAGTTCGGCGACATCATCGACTCGGTGAATGCCACCCGCAGCGAGACGATGGCCATCGACAAGTCGTGGGACGTGACGGCGAACCCGCTCAACCGCTTCTGCCGCAGCGACCAGGTGGCGTACGTGAACAAGGACATCCCCACGACGTACTTTTCGCTCGGCTACGCGCAGGACTACCACCAGCTCACCGACGAGCCGCAGTACATCGAGTACGAGCATGCGGCGCGGGTGGGGCGGTTCGTCCACGACATCATGCTGGCGGTGGCGACGCGGCGCGAGAAGCCGGCGATCGCCGGCGCCGATCCCGCCTATCCGTCGTGCGCACGCTGAAGGGGACCTGCGCCGCATGACCACCACCGGGGCACCGCTGTCGGCGGTCTCGTTCAGTGCCGACGGCCTGGCGCTGCGCATCATCGACCAGACGCGCCTGCCACAGTCGCTGGTGGAGCTCGACCTCGACACCCTGCCGGCGATGGTGGAGGCGATCCAGTCGCTGCGGGTGCGCGGGGCACCGGCGATCGGGGTGGCCGGCGCGATCGGGCTCGCGGTGCTGGCGGGGCAGGCGGCGCTGGGCTCGCCCGCCACCTTCGATGCCGTCGTGGCGGAGGCGGCGCAGGCGCTCCGGACCGCGCGCCCCACGGCGGTGAACCTGGCGTGGGCGGTGGACCGGGTGCTGGCGTCGGGGCAGGTGGGGGGCGGGGCGCCGCACCTGCGTGCCGCCGCGATGCAGGAGGCGGCCGCGGCCATCCTCGCCGATGACATTGCGATGTGCGCGCGCATCGGGGCGCACGGGGCGACACTGCTCCGCGCCGGCATGACGGTGCTCACCCACTGCAACGCGGGCGCACTGGCCACCGCCGGCATGGGCACGGCGCTGGCGCCGGTGTACACCCTGCACGCGCGCGGCGAGGCCATCCGCGTCTTCGCCGACGAGACGCGGCCGCTGCTGCAGGGCGCGCGGCTCACGGCCTGGGAGCTGGAGCGCAGCGGCGTGCCGGTGACGCTGCTCACCGACGGCATGGCGGCCAGCGTGATGCGCGCCGGCGCCATCGACGCCGTGCTGGTGGGCGCCGACCGCATCGCAGCCAACGGCGACGTGGCCAACAAGGTCGGCACCTACGGCCTGGCGGTGCTTGCCCGCCACCATGGCGTGCCGTTCTACGTGCTGGCACCGCGCTCCACGCTGGACGCCGCGACGCCGGATGGCGAGGCCATGCACATCGAGATGCGGGATGGCAGCGAGGTGCGCGCGCTCGGCGGCGTGGCGGTGGCACCGGCCGGCGTCGCCGTGCACAATCCCGCCTTCGACGTGACCCCCGCCGCCCTCGTCACGGCGATCGTGACCGACACCGGCGTGCACCATCCACCCTTCGACTTCTCCGCCTGATGCGCTCCGTCCTTGCGCTCGACCAGGGCACCACCGGATCCACAGCTCTCGTGATCGCGGCTGACGGCCGCGTGCTGGGGCGCGGGTACCGCGAGTTCAGGCAGCACTTCCCGCAGCCGGGCTGGGTGGAGCACGAGCCGGCTGACCTGCTGCAGGCCACGCTGGACGCTGCCCGCGAGGCCCTTGCCGCCGCGGCCGTCACGCCGGAGTGCATCGGCATCACCAACCAGCGCGAGACGGTGGTGGTGTGGGACCGCGTGACCGGGGTGCCGGTGCACCGCGCGATCGTCTGGCAGGACCGCCGCACCGCCGACCGCTGCGTGGCGCTGGCCGGCGCGAAGGACGTCATCGCGCAGCGCACCGGCCTGGTGCTCGACGCCTATTTCTCGGCCACCAAGATCGAGTGGCTGCTGCGCAGCGACGGCGCGCTGGCCCGCCGCGCGCTGAACGGGGAGCTGCTGGCCGGCACGGTGGACACCTGGCTCATCTGGCAGCTCACCGACGGCGCGGTGCACGCCACCGATCCCACCAATGCCAGTCGCACGATGCTGTATGACATCGACAAGCACGCCTGGAGCGACGAGCTGTGCGAGCTGTTCGGCGTGCCGCGCGTGATGCTGCCCGAGGTCCGGACGTCGCGCGGCGACTTCGGGGTGGCCAGTGCGCGGCACCTCGGCGTGGCGCTGCCGATCACCGGCGTGGCGGGTGACCAGCAGTCGGCGCTGTTCGGGCAGGGGTGCGTGGAGCCGGGCGAGGCGAAGAACACGTATGGCACGGGCGCGTTCATGCTGATGAACACCGGCACCGTGCGGCCGAGCCTGGGCGACGGCCTGCTCACGACGATCGCCTGTGACGCGCAGGGCGCGCCGTGTTACGCGCTGGAGGCCGCGATCTTCATCGCCGGTGCGGCGGTGCAGTGGATCCGCGACGGGCTGGGCCTGATCGCCACCGCATCGGAGACCGAGGCGCTGGCCAGTGGCCTGGCGTCGAATGACGGGGTGTACTTCGTGCCGGCGCTGACGGGCCTCGGCGCGCCCCACTGGGAGGCCGAGGCGCGGGGCATGCTGGTGGGGCTGACGCGCGGCACCACCCGGGCGCACATCGTCCGGGCGGCGCTGGAGGCGATGGCGTTCGGGACGGCGGACGTGATGCAGTCCATGCAGCAGCGCAGCGGGGTGGCGCTGGACGCGCTGCGGGTGGACGGCGGGGCCGCCAACAACGGCTGGCTGATGCAGTTCCAGGCCGATGTGCTGGGCGTGCCGGTGGAACGGCCGGCGATGGTCGAGACGACCGCACTGGGGGCCGCAGGGCTGGCCGGCCTGCACACCGGGGTGTGGCGGGACGCGAGCGAGTTCCGGGGGGCGCAACGGGTCTCGGTGGTCACACCGGGCCCGGGCATGGCGGAGGCCCGGGCGTCGTATGCCGGCTGGCACCGGGCCGTCCGCGCCGCGCTTGGCTGGGCGCGCGACGGACGCGCGGGTGGGTAACCCGTGATCCGCGGCTTCGGTCGGCTCGCCGGCAGCCCGTCCCGGGCTATATTCCCGGACAGGCTGGCGGAACACCACGCGCCCGCTGACGGTACGCGCACGCACTCGGAGGATTGGTCATCTCGACACCGGAACAGGCAAGCGACCGGAGGGCGAACCTCGTCCTGCGGGCGCTCATCGACGAGATGCTGGAACGGGTCCGCGGGCTGAACGCCAACCCGTCGACGATGACCACCGACGAGCGCTCGCGCGCCGAGGCGGAGCTGGAGTCGATCATGGCACGCGTGCGGCGGTATGCGGCGTTACGTGACCAGCAGCTGTAACGCACGACGACACTCACAGGGACGCGGCGGCGCGGGTTGCCGGCCGCGTCGCTTTCCCCGGCGGTCGGTCTCATGAATACGCGCTCGAAGTTCCTGCTTGGCGGGCTCCTGATCCTTGGCACGGCCAGCTTCCTGGCGGCCAAGAGCACGGCGGCCACGGCCCAGTTCTACCTCACGCCGCACGAACTCGCCGAGCGGCTGCAGGCCGATGATTCCTTCCGGGAGAACGGGATGAAGGTCGGCGGGCGGGTGGTGCCGGGCACGATCGTGCGCGCGCCCGGCAACAAGGAGGTGCGCTTCGTGATGCGTGACACGCTCGCCACCAGCACCGCGCGGTTCACCGTCGTCTACAAGGGGATCATCCCCGACACGTTCACCGACAGCGTTGACGTGGTGGTGGAGGGCCGGCTCGACGCCGGCAACACCTTCCAGGCGACAGTGCTGCTGGCCAAGTGTGCCTCGCGCTACGAGAACGCCCCGGGCAAGCCTGGCGCCCCCGGCGGCGGCCACCCGGCCGGCGTGCCGAAGGGTCCGGACGCGGCCCCGCAGACGTGATCCTTCTCGGGGAGTTGTCGCTGTGGGTGGCGCTGCTGATGGCCACCTGGATGATGACCGTGAGCTTTGCCGGCGGGGCGACCCGGCGCGGTGAGCTGGTGATGAGCGGACAGCGTGCGACGTATGCCACGCTGTTCTTCGTGGGCCTGGCGAGTGCCGGCCTGTGGACGGCGCTCTTCACCCACGACTTCAGCCTCAAGTTCGTCGCCAGCTACACCAGCGCGAACCTGCCGAAGGTCTACCTCTTCAGCGCCTTCTGGGCGGGCCAGTCGGGGTCGCTGCTGTTCTGGTGCCTGATCCTGGCGGTGTTCTCCGCCATCGCGATCTTCACCAACCGCGCGCGCAACCGTGAGCTGATGCCATGGGTCACCGGCACGCTCGGCGTGATCCTGGTGTTCTTCATCGGCACCATCATCTTCGCGGCCAACCCGTACGAGCGGATGGAGTGGGTGCCGCCCGACGGTCGCGGCATGAATCCGCAGCTGCAGAACCCGGGCATGGCGATCCACCCGCCGATGCTCTACCTCGGCTGGGTCGGCACGGCGATCCCGTTCGCATTCGCGATCGGTGCGCTGGCCACGCGGCGACTGGACACCGAGTGGCTCGGCGCCATCCGCCGCTGGAGCCTGATCAGCTGGTTCTTCCTCACGATCGGGCTGGTGCTGGGCATGTGGTGGGCGTACGTGGAGCTGGGCTGGGGCGGCTACTGGGCGTGGGATCCGGTCGAGAACGCCCCGCTCACCTCGTGGCTCTGCCAGACGGCGTTCCTGCACTCGATCATGATCCAGGAAAAGCGCGGCATGCTGCGCAAGTGGAACGTGACACTGGTCATCGCCGCCTTCCTGCTCAGCATCCTCGGTACGTTCCTCACGCGCAGCGGCGTGATCGAGAGCGTGCACAGCTTTGCGCAGAGCCCGATCGGCAACTACTTCTCGACCTTCCTGGTCCTGATCTTCGTGGTGACGACCATCCTCGTGATGACGCGCCTGAAGGACATGGAGGCAAAGGCGCAGCTCGAGAGCATGGTGAGCCGCGAGGCGGCGTTCCTGTACAACAACCTGGTGCTGGTGGGCATCGCGTTCAGCGTACTCTGGGGCACGCTCTTCCCGATCATCAGCGAGGCCGTGCGGGGCACGAAGATCACGGTGGGCCCGCCGTTCTTCAACTCGGTGAACGTGCCGCTCGGCCTCGGCCTGCTGGCACTCACCGGCATCGGGCCGCTGATCGCCTGGCGCCGCGCGAGTGCGGCGAACGTTCGCCGGCAGTTCGTCTTCCCCGCCGCCGCCGGCCTCGTCACCGGCGCGGTCCTGATGGCGCTCGGCATGCGCGCCTTCTACCCCATCGTCGCCTACATCCTGGTGGGCTTCGTGACCGGCACGATCGTGCAGGAGTTCTGGAAGGGCACGCGCGCACGCATGCGCATGTACGCGGAGAACGTCGTCCTGGCGGCGCTGCGGCTGGTGGGCAACAACCGCCGGCGCTATGGCGGCTACATCGTGCACCTCGGCGTGGCGATGATCTTCGCCGCCTTCGCCGGCTTCGCCTTCAAGAAGGAGTTCGACGTCTCGCTCAAGACCGGCGAGGTGTTCCGGGCCACCGACCCGTTCGGGCACCAGTGGACCTTCACCAGCCAGGGCGTGAGCGAGTTCAAGCGGCTCAACCGCTACGTCACGGCGGTCGCACTCGCGGTCACGCGCGACGGGAAGCCGATGCCGCTCCTGGCGAGCGAGAAGCGCCAGCACGTGGACAGCAACGACCAGCCCACGTTCGAGCCGAGCACCGAGGTCGGGCTCTACGAGACGACCATGCAGGACGTGTACCTCGTCTTCAGCGGCATGATCGGCCCCGACCAGGCGGAGATGCGCCTCAGCTTCAACCCGCTGGTGTGGTGGGTGTGGTACGGCGGCATCGTGATGGCGATCGGCGGCATGATCGTGATGTGGCCGCAGGCGGAGAAGAAGCGGCAGGGCGGCTACGTGACGGTGCTGACGCCGGGGCGTGAGTCACTGGAGCCGGCGGGAGCGGGCGCCTGATGCCGGCGTCCCGCCGGGCGTTCCTCCGCGCCGGTGGCGTGGCACTGGCCGTTGCCGTGCTGGCGCCGCGACTGCGGGCGCAGGAGGCGGCGCAGGGTGCCGCGAACATCGAGATGCCCCAGTCGGCGTACAAGCCCGTGTCGCTGCCGAAGAAGGCGGGCGCC
Source organism: Gemmatimonadaceae bacterium (assembly GCA_020851035.1). Classification (NCBI taxonomy): domain Bacteria; kingdom Pseudomonadati; phylum Gemmatimonadota; class Gemmatimonadia; order Gemmatimonadales; family Gemmatimonadaceae; species Gemmatimonadaceae bacterium. The sequence goes on from JADZDM010000001.1 coordinate 57,313, forward strand.
ACGCCGCTGGTGACGCAGGCCCAGCGGGATGAGCTGGAACGGGGGCTCAAGTGCGCCTGTCCGTGCAAGCTCGACGTCTTCACCTGCCGCACCACCGACTTCCAGTGCGGCATCAGCCCGGCGATGCACTCCGATGTCGTCCGGCTGGTGGACGGCGGCTACAGCGCCGACGAGATCGTGGCGGCGTTCTCCACCGTCTACGGCGAGCGCGTGCTGATGGCGCCGGTGAAGGAAGGGTTCAACATCGCCGGCTACGTGGTGCCGTTCATCACGGTGGGCATCGGCGCGACGCTGCTGGTGTCGCTCCTGCGCCGCTGGCAGCGCGAGACGGAGAGGGCGGCCCCGGCGGTCACGACGAAGTCGGTGCTGCCGATCAGTGGCAGCGTCCCGGCCGCCACCGACGACGAGTTGCGCCGGCTGCAGGATGCCGTGCGCGGCAGCACCGACAGGTGACCGTGGAATGAACGCATTGCTCGGAAGTGACTCCGCCCCGTTCGTGATCGGCATCGCCCTCGCCCTCATGGCGCTGGCGGTGGTGCTCTGGCCCGTGTTCAGCGACGAGCTGCCGGTGGAGGTCCGCCCGGAGCACCGGCGCGCACCGAAGCTGGAGGTGGATGACGAGCCGGTGCCGGGGTCGGCGATCGAGGCGCTGCGCGAGATCGAGTTCGACCGCGCCACCGGCAAGTTGTCGGAGGACGACTACGACGGCATGAAGGCGCGCTACACCGTGCAGGCCCTGGTGGAACTGCGCGAGCAGGACGCCGCAGCGTCCCCCATGCCCGCAGCGGCCGGCGCACCGGAGTCGGCGGCTGCCGTCGCCGAGCGGCTGGTGCGCAAGTACCGTCCGGGTACGACCACCTGCCCGACGCACGGGCAGCGCCCCGAACCCGACGCGATGTTCTGCTCGGAGTGCGGCACCTTCCTGCCCGGCACCTGTGATCGCTGCGGGACGACGGTGACGGCTGCGGGCGCCCACTTCTGCACCGGCTGCGGGCACGTGCTGGCGGCGTAGTCGTGCCGGACTTCGCTGCGCATGCCCCGTCGCAGCGCGCGATCGACACCAACCCGGCCTGGTGACTGCTGCAGGACGCGGGGCTCGCCAGATGCGCGTCGCGCGTCAGCTGAACTCATCGCGTGGGGGCAGGCACGTGCCACCACACTGCAGCGACCCTGCCGCGGTGGCGAGTCCTTCCTCGACGACTGCGCCGGCAACGGCGCCGCGTCAGGTCCGGAGGAGGGCCAGCGCGGGGCCGGCCGGCTGGGCGACTGCCAGGTGCGCGAGCACCTCGGCGGCGTCGAAACCGCCGAGCAGGGCGAGCTGGGCGAGGGCCGGCACCGACGCGGCGCCGGTGCGCAGCATGATCGACGCGCGGTGATTCTCCACGGTGCGCTGGCTGATGCCGAGGACGGCCGCGATCCGCTTGCTGGGATGGCCGGCGATCACGAACGCCAGCACTTCGCGCTGCCGACCGGTGAGGGTGGCGAGATGCGCGCGGCTGGCGGCGCGCCGCGGATCGGGGGCGCCGGACACGCGTGCAGTGTCGAGCGCGTGCGCCACCGAGACCACGAACGCCTGGAGCGCATCCAGCGTGCTGTGCTGCTGCTCGAGCATGGCCAGGAGCAGCAGGTTGTGCGTGACGAGTGCCTCGTTGCAGGCCACGACCTGCTCGTGTGCGGTGCCGTGCGCACCGGTGGGGGTCGCACGCATGAACGCTGCCGGAGTGATGGAGTGCATTGGGCGTGCGGAGAGGGAAGTCGCGGGGCGGAGGGTCGACGTGGCCCGTGACGCACATGAGGGCGCTCGCGAGCGCGCAGCTGTGCACCGTTCGTTCACTGCAAGAATCGGGCGGCGCCGGCTCCGTGGCGCCGGGGTGGGTGCCAGTGGCGCTGCCGCCGTCCCGGTCATGCGACCGCTGCCGTGAGTCGTCCGTCGACCACTTCCACGATGCGGTCACAGCGCGCGGCCAGCGCCTCATTGTGTGTGACGATGAGGAATGTGGTCCGGCGCTCCTGGTTGACCGTGCGCATCAGTGCGAAGACGTTGTCGGCCGCACGGCTGTCGAGGTTGCCGGTGGGCTCGTCGGCGAGGATGAGCGTCGGGTCCATCGCCAGCGCGCGCGCGATCGCCACCCGCTGCTTCTGCCCGCCGGAGAGGTTGACCGACGGGTGGTCTGCCCATGCGGCGAGGCCCATCGTCTCCAGCAGCGTCGCCGCGTGCGCGCGCATGGCCGCGGTCGGGAACTCGTGCTTCAGCAGCATCGGCATCATCACGTTCTCGATCGCCGTGAAGGCCGAGAGCAGGTACGACTGCTGGAACACGAAGCCGATCTGCTCGTTGCGGAGCGTGGTCAGCGCGGCGTCGTCGAGGGTGCCCGTGTCGGCCCCGTGCAGCCACAGCCGCCCGCTGGTCGGCCGGTCGAGCAGGCCGATGATGTTGAGCAGCGTGCTCTTGCCCGATCCCGACGGCCCGATGAGCGCCACGAACTCACCCGCATGCAGCGTGAGGCTGATGTCGTGCAGCACCTCGATCGCGTTCGGCTTCCCGACGGCGTACGACTTGGTGACGTGGTCCAGGCGGAGCACGTCGGGGGCGTCAGGCACGGATGGCATCCACCGGATCGAGCCGCGCCGCGGAGATGGCCGGCAGCGCCGCAGCCAGGACCCCCGTCACCACCGCCAGTGCGATCGACCACCCGAAGAGTCCGGGCGTCACCGCGAGCGGGAACAGCTCGCTGCCATCACCGAGCCGCACCTGCGCGTGGAAGAACGCCAGCGCACCGACGCCCAGCACCGAGCCGACGACCGCCCCGGCACCGCCCAGCACGCCACCCTGCAGCAGGAAGACCCGCAGCATCTGGTGCTGCGTGGCCCCCATCGCCCGCAGGATCCCGATGTCCTGCGAGCGCTGGATCACCGACACGATCAGCACGCTCGCCACGCCGAAGGCCACCGACAGCGCCACGAAGCCGCGAATGGTGGTGAACGACATCTCCTGCGCACTGAGCGTGCTGAACATCTGCGCGTTGGTCGTGATCCAGCTCTCCGCCTTCACCCCTGTGCCGGCCGTCACCGCCGCCGCGATCGCCTCGGCCGCGTAGAGGTCGTGGACGCTGATCTCGATCGCGGTCACGCCCCCGTCGAGGTTGGCCAGCGATTGTGCGGTGCGCAGCGCCACGAAGGTCGAGCGCTCGTTCGCCCCCTTGTTGCCGAGGTCGAAGATGCCGCTGACGGTGAGCGTGCGCGTGAGCGCACTGGCGGCCACCACGTTCAGCTTGTCGCCGACGGAGACGCCCAGCTGGCGCGCCAGCTCACTGCCGATGAGGATGTCGCTGGCGGTGAGGTCCGGGACGCCGTGGATCACGTACGCCGGGATCTTCACGATCCGGAAGTACTCCGCCGCCTCGATGCCGGTGAGCGAGATGGAGCGACTGGCATCGCCGCGCACGGCGAGGGCGGCGGCCGAGACGGTCGGCGCGACGACGGCGATGTCGGCGCGGCGACGGAGCAGGGCGGTGATGCCCTGCCACTGGTCGATCGAGCGGAGGCGCTGCGTGGGACGCTGGATCATGCTGGCGAGGAGCACGCCGGCGGTTGCCTGCCGCAGCGGGCGCGCCTCCTCCTCGGGCGGGAGGATCTCGATGTGCGCCTGCGACATCAGCACGCGGGTGACGAAGTTGCCCTGCAGCGACGTGAGCATGGCGGACATGAACACGATCACGCCCACCCCGATGGCGACGCCGCTGACGATGGCGAGCGTCTGCATGCGTCCCTCGCGCAGGAACCGGATCGCGGTGACAGCCTCGAAGGGCACCCAGGTCCTCATGGCGTCGCGGCGCTCGTCGCCGGCGTGGCGAGGCGCAGACGGTCGCCGTCACTCACGGCCACCGCGGTGGCCGGCACCAGCACGTCCCCGGCCACCAGGCCGCCCAGGATCTCGGCGCGGCCACCGGTGATCATGCCGGTGGCGACGGCCTGGCGCCGCGCACGGCCGTCGCGCACCACCAGCACCCACGGCGCCGTGGTGCCGCCGTCGTGGATGTCGGCGGCCGCTGCCACCAGCACACCGGGATGGCGCGCGGTCTCGATGTCCACCGAAACCGTCATGTCCTGCCGCAGGTACGCTGGTGGTGTCGTGACGGCGAGTTGGACCTTCACCGAGGCACGCAGCAGGTCGACCCCCGGGTTGATGAAGGAGACGGTGGCCGCGAATCGCTCCGCCGGATAGGCGTCGGCCGACACCAAGGCCGCCTGGCCCACTGCCACCTGTGCCAGGTTCTTCTCGTCGACCTGCACCTCGATGCTCATCGCGCCGGAGGGTGACAAGGCCATCAGGGCCACCCCGACCTGCGCCACGTCGCCGACCTCGATGTTCCGCGCGATGAGCACGCCGGCGCGCGGTGCGAGGATGACCCGGTAGCCGACCCGGGTGCGTGCGGCCTCCAGGCTCGCGCGCGCCTGCGCGAGCTGCGTCGCGACGACGGTGAAGTTCCCGCCCCCGCGCTGGTTCGTGAACACCGTGAGTTCGGCCGCCCGCACGTCGGCCCGGGCGAGTGCGAGGTTCTTGCGCGCCGCGTCCATCGAGGACTGTGTGTCGAACCCCTCGGCCGCGAGGTTCCGGCCGACCTCCTGCTCGACGTTCAAGAGCGAGGCGCGCGCCTGCGCGAGCGCCTGCTGCGCCGCCGGGAGCGTCAGCTCACGCAACTGCCGGACCTGCGCCTCCGCCTGCCGCACCTGGCCATCCGCCTGCAGTGCCAATGCGCGGGTCTCGGTCGCATCGAGCACGATGAGCGTGTCGCCGGCGCGTACGGTCTGCCCCTCGCGCACGGGCACGCGCACCACCACGCCGCTGGCGAGTGTGCCGATCTCGGAGCGGAAGAGCGTGGCCACGTGACCACTGGCGACGAGCGTGCGCACCAGCGCCACCCGCACCACCGGGGACGGCACCACCACGGGACCGAGCAGCCACGGGCGCACCAGCACCACAGCCAGCACGCTCGCGCCGACCGCACCTGCCGCCCAGAGCCACCGCGACCGGTGTGACGCTGCCACTGCCACCGGTGGCCCCGGTCCTGGGGGTGGGGTCGTCGCTGGGTCCGGCGGGCGGCGTGGCGCGGGCGCCGGCGCCGGGCGTGGTGGAACTGGTGCTGGCGCTGGCTCTCGTGTGAGTGTCGGTGTCACCGTGCCGCGCTACGCCGCGACCGTCAGTTCCGGCCGGTACTGCTGGCTGCGCGGACCGAGTGTGTCGCGGATCGCCCCCAGTTCGTGCGCCGTGCCGTGTGCGATCACGACGAAGCGGCCCGCGGTGAGGTGTGCCTCGTACTCGATGATGCTGTCCTTCGGGATGCCGATGCTCACCAGTGCTGCGCCGATCACGCTCGCGCTGCCGAGCAGGACGGCGCCCTCGAGCGTGGCGATGATCCACGTGAGCAGCGGGCCCGCCACCAGCAGTGGTCCGACGCCGGGAATGACGAAGAAGGCGGAACCGAACAGCATGCCCCAGAGTCCGCCCCAGAATGCCCCGGACTTGCCCCATGCCTTCATCCGGCCGCCGGTGGAATAGTACCCCACCACCTCCTCCTCCGTCTGGTAGTCCTTCGCGACGATGGAGAGCTTCCGCATGTCGAATCCGGCCTTCTGCACGTCACGCACCGCCTTCTCGGCGGCCTCATGTGAGTCGTAGACGGCGACGACGGCCTCGATCACCCCGGTGTCCAGCTGCTTCAGCGGAGCGTGCGCCGCGACGGATGGTGCGTCCATGTGCATTCCTGTGGTCATGGGGGGCGGCGCGTGCGGCGGGCCGCTGCACCGGACCGGGGGTGCGGCGGACAGTGTCGCGCACGCCCGGACACCATGACGCTACGTCTTCGGTGCCCTGACGCGGAGGTTCGGAAACTACGTACGGACTGTCATCGCATCCCGGCGTCAGTGGCCTCCGGTCGCGCCGTCCACATCCGTGGCGAGGAAAGCAGCCGCCTGCGCGTCGCCGTCGGCCGCCGCCTGGCGCAGCAGTCGTTCCCCCCGCGCCCGGTCCTGCTTCACTCCCGTCCCATGCCAGTACAGGCGACCGAGCTCGCCGTTCGCCGCCGCGACGATGTCCGGTGCATCGCACCCGGTGGCGCGCTGCAGGTGATACACCGCCTGCTTCGTGGCACCGGCATCACCGCCGGCGAGCAGCACCCGCGCGATGTTGTACTCCGCGCTCAGGTCGCCGCCCTTCGCGGCGGCGGTGTAGTGCTTGGCCGCTGCCGCCAGGTCCACCGCCGTGCCGCGACCGAATTCATGGATGAGGCCGAGGTTGTAGCTGGCGGTCGTGTTCCCGAGCTTCACGGCCTGCAGGCTGAGTTGCCGCGCGCGCGCCTCGTCGATCGGGCCGCCGATGCCCTCGAGCAGCAGGAATCCCAGCAGCATGTGCGCATCGGCGCGGCCGCGCTCACGACCCGTTCCCCGGGTGATCGCGAGTTCCATCCACGCACGCGCCGCGGCATGATCGGTCTCGTCCTGCGAATTGGACGACAGGTCACGCGCGAGCTCCACCATCGCCGCCACGTCGCCCCGCGGATCCGGATCGGAGGGCAGAACGGGTGACGGCGGCCTCGCGCCGAGCAGGCGACGGAAGAGTCCCGGCGCCGGCGCCTCGAACACCGACTCCGGCTGGCCTGCCGCCAGCAGCATCCACCGCCGTGACAGCGCGGCATCCTGCGGAACACCGTCGCCGTCCCGGTACTGGCAGGCGATGGCGTACGCGGCGGTGAAGTCGCCCGCGCGGAATTGCGCGGTGCGCATGTCGAGGTCACTGTCGACACGCCCGTCGCGGTGCAGCCACACGTAGAAGTCCTCGGTGGACAGCGCCGCCTGCACCGGCGTTCCCTTCGACCATGCTGTCGAGATCGCACGCGCCACGAGCATCGCGTCCATGTACTCGGTGACATGATGGCGCTCGGCGATCCAGGCGTACCGCGGGTCGTGCAGGACGCTCCCGTCGGCGCGCAGCAGTCCCACGCGGAGTGGCTCGGTGTCACCGCGGCGGTCGCCCGGTGCGTGCATCACGGCGAGATACCCGGGCACCGCCTCCGTGCCGGAGCGGTGGAGGGTGATGGCGTAGAGGTGGTCGTACTCGCAGGGGATGATCTCCCGCTGCAGCGCCAGGCTCCACGCGCCGCAACGCCGGCCCGCCGGCGTGCCGCGCTGCACGAGCAGGGTACCACCGAAGGCCTGCGCGCTGGACTCGCTGTCCGTCGTGCCCGGGAAGCTCTCCACCGCATCGTACTGCGGCGGGATCAGTTCGCGCCCGCGACCATCCAGCAGTCCGAACCTTCCGTCCCGGCCGGCGATGACCTCGTCCAGATGGCCGGGAATCGGGGGCGACGATGGCTCGGTGCGGGGCGCGAGTGACGTCCACGTCGGTGGGATGCACTCGCGATCGTCACGGTCACGCACACCCGACAGCCCGTTGCGCTCCACGCGCACCAGCCACGGTTTCTCCTGCAGCAGTTCGATGCCGTCCCACTGTGCCGCAATGAGCACCGTCCCGTCGGCGCGCCACCAGCCGGTGCTGCCCGCGTCATCCTGTCGACCCTCGAACACCCCGGGCCAGACCAACCACTGGAGGTCGGCCTGCGGTGACGACACGACCTCGCCGCGGCGCACGTCCACCAGTTGCGCACGGTCGCCGTCACGCGCGATCGCGACGCCACTCTCCTGCAGTTCGTCGATCGAGTCGAAGGTCGGCAGCACGGTCCACGCGCCGTCGGCGCCGATCACACCCTGCCGGTCGCCGGACGCGGCGATCGCATGCGTGCCGGTGAACTGCCACACCTCCGTGAGCGGCGGCGAGACCGCGTCGGGTCGGGCGATCCACGACCCGTCATCCGCGAGCAGCCCGAGGGTCTCGCCGAGCTTCACGACGGCCACCTGCCGCGCGCCGGCACGCTCGAAGCTCCACGCGTCGTCGAGCTCGCAGTCGTGCAGCAGGACCGTGCCCGACGCATCGGCGCGCAGCAGCCCTGCGCGTCCGCCACGACGGACCCAGAACAGCGGCTGCTTGTTGTGGCCCGCAGTGTCGATCGCGTCCCATTCCGGCGGGATGAGCACGGTGCGCCGCGTTTCCTTCATGCGAAAGCCCACCACCTCGGCGGTCTTCACCACACCCGTCAGCCCGTTCTCGCGAACCCGTTCCAGCCCGCCGCCAAGATACGAGTCGCGCTCGCCGTCGTCGTCGTCATCATCGTCCTGGAAGTCCGCGAAGGGAATCGTCCGGGGCTCGTCCCGCATGGCGAAGTACGGATGGTCGATGCCCCCGAAGCCGAAGTTCCAGGCCCAGCTCGGCCAGTCGCCGAAGCCAGCGCCGAAGCTGTCGATCTCGAGCAGGTGATCGAGCGTCGGGAAGTCCTGCGCCTCGAGCGCCGCGGCCACGCCGGCGGCCAGGGCGTTGCAGGCGTCCCGCTCCCTGCTGATGAAGTCGTCGGGCTGGTCGCCGTCCAGCCAGCTCAACTCGTCGAGGTTGGCCGAGAACCAGGCCTCGTCGGGGGTCGGCGGGGCGAGGGCGGCGATCTGCGCTTCGCAGTGTGTCAGCAGCGCCTCGAAGTGGAGGTCGAGATACGGCTGCGAGCCGTGCAGCGGGTGGTTGCGGATGCCCTCGGCGAGGTGCCGGAGCCGGGCGATGCCCAGTGACGCGCGGCTGCCGAGGTTCCTGGTGCCTGCATCCCCGAAGACGCGCTGGTCCGTGTTCGGGGCCGTGGGCTCACCGTCGGCCAGCAGCAGGCGCCAGAGTGTCGGGAAGTTGTTATTGGCATCGGCGAACGGCTGGCCGTCACCGCCTTCGATCTGGTCGCGGGTGCCGAGGTAGAGAAAGGAGCGATTGCCCATGTGCCGCGCGTTCGGTGTGGAGGGAGCGGGCGGCGTCGCCGGCATGGCGTGCGGAGGTGCGCGTGGAACCCGTGACCCGCCGCCGCGCTGGCGGATGGCGTCGCGGTATCGTACGCTACTGAGAGCGCAATCGCATCCGGTTGCAAGAAGCGTCCCACCGTCCGTCAACCACCCGTCCAGATGAGCCTCCACCGTGTGATCGTGCGCCTGCTGGCCGTCAGCGCCGCGCTGTCGTCTTCACTCACGGCCCAGGTGCCCGGCCCTGATCCCACCCTCGCGGCGCGCATCCGCGAACGCTACGAGAAGCGCGAAGTGCGCATCACGGTCCGGGATGGCACGAAGCTGTTCACGTCGATCTACGTGCCGCGGGATACCAGCCGCCGGTATGCGATCCTGCTGTCGCGGACGCCGTATTCCGTGTCACCGTACGGCGCGGACTACAAGCCGGCGCTCGGGCCATCCGGCAACCCGAAGTGGGTGGACGACGGCTACATCTTCGTCTACCAGGACGTGCGGGGACGGCACTTCTCGGAGGGCAACTTCCGTGACATGACGCCGATCCTCGATCGCCACGACACCCCCGACCAGGTGGACGAGGGCACCGACACGTTCGACTCGATCGAATGGATGCTCAAGAACCTCCCCACCACCGGGAAGGTCGGGATCTACGGCACGTCGTATCCCGGCTTCTACGCCAGTGCGAGCTGCCTGTCGCGGCACCCGGCACTCGTCGCCTGCTCGCCGCAGGCGCCGATGACGGACATCTGGATGGGTGACGACAACTTCCATGGCGGCGGCTTCCTGCTGGCGCACAACTTCGGGTTCTACACGCGGTTCGGCCGCGGACCGCGCACCGAGCCGGGGTTCGACAAGGCTTATCCCTTCACGATGGGCACGCGTGACGCCTTCCAGTTCTACCTGAACCTCGGCCCGCTGGGACCGGGCACGCGACGCGTGCTCGACTCGGCCACCGCGCCCCTCTGGCAGTCCATCCTCACGCACCCCGCCTACGACGACTTCTGGAAGGCGCGCGACGTGCGCCCGCACCTGGTGAACGTGAAGGCCGCCGTGCTCACGGTGGGTGGCTTCTACGACACGGAGGACCTGCACGGACCGTGGTGGGTGTACGGCAGCATCGAGAAGCAGAGCCCCGGCACCAACAACCGGCTGGTGATGGGACCGTGGTCGCACGGGGGCTGGAGCCGCGGCGACGGCGATGTGCTCGGGACCCTGCGGTGGCAGTACAAGACCGGGCCGTTCTACCGCGACTCGGTGGAGTATCCCTTCTTCGCGCATCACCTCGCCGGTGCGGCGGATCCCCGGCTGCCCGATGTGCTGGTGTTCCGCACCGGTGCCGACCGGTGGGATCGTTACGATGCCTGGCCGGCGCCGGCCGCCGCGCCGGCGGCGCTGTACCTGCACCCCGGTGGCCGGCTGGCGTTCACTCCACCCGCCGCGACCGGCGGCTTCGACGCCTACGTGAGTGACCCGGCGAAGCCGGTGCCACTGGTGGAGCGGATCGAGTCGAACGGCATGCCGCGCGACTACATCACGGCCGACCAGCGGTTCGCCTCGCGTCGCACCGACGTGCTCACCTACCAGACCGAGGTGCTGACGGAGGGCGTGACACTCACCGGACCCGTGTCACCGCTGCTCCACGTGAGCACCTCAGGTACCGATGCCGACTTCATCGTGAAGCTGATCGACGTGTTCCCGGACACGTCCAGCAACTGGCCGGGTGACCAGAGCGGGTTCACGGTGGGTGGCTACCAGCAGCTGGTGCGCGGCGAACCCTTCCGCGCGCGCTACCGCCGTTCGTTCGAGCGGCCGCTGCCGATGGTGGCCAACCGTCCCGACTCGGTGCACTTCGAGATGCCGTCGATCCATCACACGTTCCGGGCCGGACACCGCATCATGGTGCAGGTGCAGAGCACCTGGTTCCCGCACATCGACCGCAACCCGCAGGTGTTCGTGCCGAACATCTTCGAGGCCAAGCCGGGTGACTTCCGGGCGGCGACGATGCGCGTGTACCACTCGGCGGCGAAGCCGACGCGACTCGAGCTCCGTCGACTGCCGGCAGGGCAGTAGGGGGCAGCGGGACGCTGGCGGCGTGGCGCGCGCCGCCAGCGCGTCAGAACGGGTTGAACGTGAACCCTTCGGCCGCGAGGCGGGCCTGCGCCATGGTGGCCGCGCGACTCACCAGCACGAACGGGGGGTAGCCCTCGCGCGGCAGCTTGCGGCCCACCATCGTCTGCCCGCAGATGATCAGGCGCACGCCCTGCGCGGACAGCAGGCGCAGGATCGGCAGGTTCGGGTTGTCGCGGCCCTTCAGGGCGCGGTACGCGTCGTTGTCGAGCATGTCCACGGCCGCCGGCCCGCGTGCCACGATGGCGAGCTGGATGTGATCCCGCGGGACGCCGTCGGCCACGAGGGTGTTGAGCACCCGCGCCGCAGCGAGGAAGCCCGGGGTGACGTGACCGGCCGAATCCGCGGACTCGGCGATCGCCCACGCGAATCGGTACGTCAGCGCGGCATCGCCGGCGAACGTGACGCCCGGCACCGGTCCGTAGGTCGTTCCCGGGTGCGTGATCACGGGCGCCGCACCGGGCGCCCCCTGGGCGTGGAGTGTGGCGGCGAGGCTGGCGGCAATCACCAGCAACGCCAGTCGGCGAGTGCGGGGCATGGTCGGCTCCGATGGATGTGTGTCGTACGGCCTGACGCGAACTTGCACCGCCGCCCGTCACCGTGCGATGGCGCGGGGGGCCGCCGAGCCCGTGTACAGCTGCCCGATCCCTTCCCGCGCTGGGAGTTCGAGACCGTGGCGGAGACCAGTAGCTTTCCGGGATGACGCTTCCCGCAGGCACCACCGAACACCGCGCCGCCGGCGCCACGCAGCGTCCGGCGCGGGTCGCGGTCACGGTGGTGAGCGATCGGCGCACGATCGACACCGACGAGTCCGGCCCGCTCGCCCGCCGTCTGCTGGAGCAGGCGGGCCACACGGTGGCAGCCTTCGCGCTGATTCCCAACGACGAGCAGGGCACGCGCACCCATGTCTCGGGGCTGGTCGGCCGCGACGACGTCGACGTGGTGCTGCTCTGCGGCGGCACGGGGCTGGGCACGAAGGACCGCACGATCGAGGCGATACGCCCGCTGCTGGAGAAGGAGCTGCCGGGATTCGGCGAGCTGTTCCGCCTCATCTCGTATCAGGAGCAGATCGGCACCGCGGCGATTCTGACCCGCGCGACGGCGGGCAGCGCGGACGGCACGCTGATCGTGTCATTGCCCGGCTCGACGGCGGCGGTGGAGCTCGCGCTGACGAAGGTGCTCCTGCCGGAACTGCAGCACCTGCTGCACGAACTGCGGCGCTGACGGCATGACCGCGATGCTCCTGCCTGCGGCGCTGCTCGCCCTCGCCGCCGGCCCGGTGTTGATGATGGCCGCCCGCACCCGCGAACGGATTCTGGGGCTGATGGATGGCTTCATGCTCGTCACCATCGGGGGCCTCGTGCTGCTCGAGGTGGTGCCGCACGCCCTGGCCGAACGGGACCTGCGGGCCGGGTTGTTCCTGCTGGCCGGCTTCGCGTTGCCGACGCTCGCGGAACGCCTGCTGCACTTCGGCATCCGGCAGACGCACGCGGTGGTGCTGGTGTTCGCGCTGGCCGGCCTGGTCGTGCATTCGATGCTCGACGGGAGCGCGCTGGCGCGATCCGCCGCCGGCGGCTCGCAGCTCGTCGGTATCGGGGTGCTGCTGCACCAGGTGCCCGTGAGCCTGATGATCTGGCAGCTGCTCAGCGACCGCGTGCGCGGCTGGTCGTGGGCGGTGCTCGCGCTGATGGCGATCTTCACCGTCGTCGGCTACGTGGGTGAACCGGCGATGCTTCGCCTGCTCCCGCCGCGGGCGGGGCTGTGGTTTGCCGCCGTCGTCGGCGGGTCGCTGCTGCACGTGATCGCGCATCCGGCCGGCGCACACGACCATGGTGCCCATGCGCACGATCACGATCACGATCACGACCACGCGCACGGCCACGGTCACGCCCATGGTGACGCGCCGCACGCGCCACCGGTGCCCGCGTGGTACAGCGGCGTAGGGGCGCTGCTCGGCCTCGCGCTGCTGTACCTGCTGCAGCAGTCACGCGGCGTCGGCGAGCGGGTCGCGGCGCTGACCCTGGCGGTGGACACCTTCACCGACCTCGCGCTCGAGAGTGCGCCGCCAATCCTGCTGGCCTTCCTGGTGGCGGGGCTCGTGTCGGCATACGCCTCACCCGCCAGCGTGGGCTGGATGGGGCGCGGCTCGCGGTTGCGGCAGGCGCTGTCGGGCATGGCGGTCGGCTTGCCGTTGCCGATCTGTTCGTGCGGTGTCGTCCCGCTCTATCAGAGCCTGGTCACGCGCGGCGCCTCCACCACCGCCGCCGTGGCGTTCCTCGTCGCCACCCCGGAACTGGGCATCGATGCGATCCTGCTGTCGGTGCCGTTGCTGGGCATGAAGTTCGCCGTCGTGCGCGTGGTCGCCGCCGCGCTGGTGGCGACGATCGTGGCGCTGGTCCTCGGCGCCATGACGGCGCAGTTGGCCACGAAGCGCGTGCTGCCACTCGCCGCCGAGGTGGCGCGCCCGCATCGTGACCGGCTCCGCGCGGCGCTGCAGACGGGATTGGGCGAGATGGTGGACCACACCGCACCGTGGATCCTGCTCGGCCTGGTCGTCGCCGCGCTGGCGGCCCCTGCGCTGCAGGGGTCGTGGGTGGCACGCATCGATCCGGTCGGCGGCGTGGTGATCTTCGCCCTGCTCGGCCTGCCGCTCTACATCTGCGCCTCCGCCAGCACGCCGCTGGTGGCGGTGCTGGTGGCGGCCGGGGTCTCGCCGGGGGCGGGGCTCGCGCTGCTGATCACCGGGCCGGCCACCAACGTCGCCACCCTCGGCATCCTGACCCGCATGCACGGTCGCCGCTTCGCGCTGGCGTTCGCGGTGACGATGTCCATCGCGGCCATCGCCGCGGGCCTCACCGCCAACGCCGTGATGCCGTCGCTGCCGCTGGCCGAGTCGGTGCGCGGCCACGCCGCCGAGGGCACGTCGCTGCAGCTGTTCTCGCTGGTGGTGCTGGCGCTCCTCTTCGCCGCCTCCGTGGTGCGCCGCGGGGCGCGGGCGTTCCTCTCGGAGCTGCGATTCGCCGAAGCGGGCTGATGGTGCGTGGGAGTGGTCGGGGCTCACGCACAGCTGCAGCGCGCCGCTGACGAATCGTTTTCGTGTGATCCTGACCCTGACCTTCCTGTCGGGCCACCGCACTGCGTGATCGGAGCCAGCGATACGAGCTGCCGACGCCGTCAGCCGTCCAGCGCCGTCACGCGCGTCTCGGCCTTGAGCAGCCAGAAGACCGTCAGCCCCGAACAGAGCACCAGCGCGAACACGGCGCCGCGCAGGAACCGGAACCAGTTCAGCGGCTCGTGATACGCCAGGCTGCGCGCGTACCAGTACATCGCGGGGGCCAGCGCCAGCGCCACGACCATCGTCAGCAGGCCGGCCGAGAGCAGGAAGAGGATGCCCTGCCACGACACCGTCTGGTTCACCGCCGTCTCGGCGTCGAAGCGCGGGTCGATGGCCCCGATGTAGAGCGCCAGCGCCGCCTGCGCGAACATGAGCGCCGCGACGGTCACCATCGACAGCAGCATGATCATCGGCGCGGTGCCGAGCAGCAGTGACGTGAGGCCCACGATGCCGACGGCCACCAGCGCCAGCGGGCCGGTCGCGGCCCAGTACTTCGCGAACAGGATGTCGCGGATCCGCACCGGCGCTGCCCGCAGCAGCCACCACATCGTCCCTTCGGCGGCGATCGTCGGCAGCACCAGGCGCGACGTCACCGCCGCGAGCACCATGCCCGCGAGGCCGACGTTCACCACCGGCAGGATGCTCGTCACCAATTGTGGCATCGCCCCCCCGCCGGTGGGCAGCACGCTCACGCCCACCACGTACACCAGCACCAGCGGGATCAGCAGCACGAACTGCGACCACTGTGCCGCATCGCGCCCGATCAGCCGCATCTCCTTCAGCAGCAGCTCGCGGCGGGCCGGAGAGAGGGGCGACAGCAGCAGGTGGAACGGTCGCGTGAGCAGCGACGGCGGATGGTCGCTGCGGCCGGCCGAGCGCACCGCCGAGATGCCGCGGGAGTAGAGCAGCCGGAAGCTGCCGTAGGCCACGCCGAGTGACGTGACCGCCAGCAGCCAGAGCCACGCCAGCGGCTCGGGATCCCAGAAGCCGTCCAGCCAGTTCTTGAGCACCCGGGCCGCCCACTCCGTCGGCAACCACGGCGACAGCGGCACGTCGAGCATCTTCACCACCTCGCCGATCGCCTTGGTGCCGAGCTGCGTGAGGTGCGCCGGCTCCATGCGCTGCATCACCCAGATCGCACCGACGCAGAGTCCGAGGCCGATGAGCCGGAAGGTGAACTGGGCGCGCTGCGGCGGCACCAGCGCCACCAGCAGGTACACCGCCACGCACCCCAGCGCCGTCGCCGTGATCCAGAGGGGCAGCCAGGCGGCGAAGGCCACCACCGGCCAGAGCACGCCGCCGCCGAACGCCAGGCCGTACCCCGCCAGCAGCGGCACCACCAGCAGCAGCGCGATCGCGCCACCCTCCGCCACCACCTGCACGAAGCGCGACGCGAAGAACACCCGCGGCGGGATCGGCGCGGCGGCCAGCATCTCCAGGTCGCGCGAGAGGAAGAACGCCGGCAGCGCCGTCACGATGCAGCTGAGCACCAGCACCGAGCCGATGCTGAGCAGCGAGAACGCCAGCACGCGGCCGGCGATGGCGGTGCCGATCGCATCCACGCCATTGAGGTAGTTGAGCACCAGCAGCACGATCGCCGTGCCGCCGGCCCAGGTCAGCAGCAGCGCGGTCAGGATCCCGATCGGCCCGATCGCGCCCTGCACCTGCCGCTGGCGCCAGAGCGGCTTGAGCAGTGCCCCGAGCGAGACGGCGTGGAACGACGGCAGCACCGGGGGGTCCGGCACCGGCACCGGCACGACGTCAGACACTCAGCACCTCGGCCACGTCGCGGGTGGCCGGTTCGCCGGTGAGGAGCAGGAAGATCTGTTCGAGCGGGGCATCCGGCATGCGCATCCAGGTGCGCAGCTCCGGCACCGTGCCGGACGCCACCAGCTTGCCGCGCTTCATGATGCCGATGCGGTCGCAGGTGCCCTCCACGGTCTCCAGCGTGTGGGTGGACATCAGCACCGAGTTGCCGCGGGCGGCGTAGGCGCGCAGCATGTCCTTCAGCACGCGGGCGCCGCGCGGATCGAGGCCGACCAGCGGCTCGTCCACCATCAGCACCTTCGGCCGGTGCAGCACCGCCGCCGAGAGCAGCAGCTTCTGCCGCATGCCGTGGCTGTACTGCTCCACCAGCTCGTGCTGCCAGGAGCTCAGCTCGAAGAGGTCGAGCAGTTCCCGCGCCCGTTCCTCGACGGCCTTCCACTGCAGCCCGTAGAGCGAGGCGGAGAAGCGCAGGAACTCGGTGCCGGTGAGCTTGTCGTAGACGTACGGCCGGTCGGGGACGAAGGCGAGGTGCCGCTTGGCGTCCACCGAGTGCGTCCGCATGTCGATCCCGGCCACGCGGACCAGGCCGGCGTCGGCCCGGAGGATTCCGGCCAGCATCTTGAGGGTCGTCGTCTTGCCGGCGCCGTTCGCACCGAGGAACCCGAAGACCTCACCGGCCTGCACGGTGAGGTCCAGGCCCTCGACCGCGGTGAAGTCGCCGTACCGCTTCGTGACGCCCTGCAGTTCGATCATGCGTCGCACTCGGGTAGATGGGTGGTGACCCGTTCCGGCCACCGGCTCCGGTGCCCCCGCCGCCGGAGCGAGGGACATCGCACAAGGACGGCCCAGCCGTCCCGGCGGTCACGGTCCCGCGCGACCGCGGGGGCTGCGCGACGGGCGTTCCCGGAACTGGATGACCGGGCGGGTTGAATGCGGTCCGCGGACCGGCGAGCTTCAGTGGCTTATGGCTGAAGATGCACTGATCATTCGCGGGGCCCGGGAGCACAACCTCCGGAACATCGACGTGACGATCCCCCGGAACAAGCTGACGGTCATCACTGGCCTGTCGGGTTCCGGGAAGTCGTCGCTCGCCTTCGACACGATCTACGCCGAGGGCCAGCGGCGCTACGTGGAGAGCCTCTCCGCCTACGCGCGGCAGTTCCTCGGGCTGATGGAGAAGCCCGACGTCGACTCGATCGAGGGGCTGAGCCCGGCCATCTCCATCGAGCAGAAGACGGCCGGCCACAACCCGCGCTCCACCGTGGGCACGGTCACGGAGGTGTACGACTACCTCCGGCTCCTCTGGGCCCGGGCCGGCGTGCCGCACTGCCCGAACTGCAGCCGGCCGGTGCAGCGGCAGAGTGCCGCGCAGATCACCGACGTGGTGCTCACCGGCACGTCCGGCACGAAGCTCGAGGTGCTCGCGCCGCTGGTGCGCGGGCGCAAGGGCGAGTTCCGCGAGCTGTTCGAGGCCGCCCGCAAGCAGGGCTTCGTGCGGGCCTGGGTGGACGGCGAGGTGATCGAGCTGGCCGATCCGCCGAAGCTCAACCGCCGCATGAACCATGACGTGAGCGTGATCGTCGACCGCCTGGTGCTCAAGGCCGACGATCGCGGTCGCCTCGCCGACTCGATCGAGACGGCGCTGAAGCTCGCCGACGGCATGGTCGAGGTGGTGTCGCTGGTGGGCGGCGTGCGCGAGAGCGCGATGTTCAGCGAGCGGTACGGCTGTCCGCACTGCGGCATCTCGCTGCCCGAAATGGAACCGCGCCACTTCTCGTTCAACTCGCCCTTCGGCGCCTGCCCCACTTGCAGCGGCCTTGGCGTGAAGCGCATGGTGAACGAGGAGCTGATCCTCGGCGACCCGTCGCTCACGCTGCTGGAAGGGGTGGTGCTGCCGTGGGGTGAGCCGGACGGGTACCTGCGCAAGGTGATCCTGCCCGGGCTGGCCGAGTCGCTGCAGTTCGAGCTGAAGACGCCGTGGGGCGAGCTGCCGCAGTACGTGCGCCATGCGCTGCTGCACGGGCTCGACGCGCTGACAGCCCCCGCCGAGGCGGTGAAGGCGGTGCGGAAGACGGTGGTGCGGAAGGCGGCCGCGAAGGCGGTGCCGAAGGCCGCCGTGAAGCCGGTGCTCAAGTGGGACGGCATCCTGGCCACGATCCAGCGACGCTTCGACGAGACCGACAGCGACGCGATCCGCGTGGAGCTGGAGGCGTTCATGCTGGCCACGCCCTGCCCGTCGTGCCACGGCACCCGCCTCAAGCCGGAGTCGCTGGCGGTCACCATCGAGCAGCGCAACCTGGGCGAGGTGGTGGCGATGTCGGTCGCCGAGTCGCTGGCGTTCTTCCGCGGCGTGCCGGTGCGCGGCCCGGGCCGCCCGCTCGGCCTGGATGCCGAGATCGCCGGCCCGATCCTCAAGGAGGTCACCGAACGGCTCGGCTTCCTGGTGGACGTGGGGCTGGACTACCTGACGATGAACCGCAGCGCGGAGAGCCTGAGCGGCGGCGAGGCGCAACGCATCCGGCTGGCGACGCCGATCGGCAGCAAGCTCTGTGGCGTGCTGTACATCCTGGACGAGCCGAGCATCGGGCTCCACTCGCGGGACAACGAGCGGCTGCTGCACACCCTCACGCAGCTGCGCGACCTGGGCAACACGGTGATCGTGGTGGAGCACGACGAGGAGACGATGCGCCTCGCCGACCACGTGCTGGACATGGGCCCCGGGGCGGGGAAGCACGGCGGGATGCTGATCGCCGAAGGTACGGTGGACGACATCCGGAAGACGAAGGGGTCGCTCACCGGCGACTACCTGTCCGGCCGGCGCAGCGTGCCGGTGCCGGCCTCGCGCCGCCCGGTGGATCCGGCGCGCGTGATCCACATCGCGAACGCGCGCGAGCACAACCTGCGCAACATCTCGGTGGACATCCCGCTCGGCGTGTTCGTGGCGGTGACGGGGGTGTCTGGCAGCGGCAAGTCCACGCTGGTGAGTGACATCCTGCAGCGCGCACTCTCGCGGCACTTCTTCCGTGCGCGCGTGATCCCGGGCATGCACGACCGCATCACCGGGCTGCAGCACCTCGACAAGCTGATCGACATCGACCAGAGCCCGATCGGCCGCACGCCGCGCAGCAACCCCGCGACGTACACAGGGCTGTTCACGCCGATCCGCGAGCTGTTCGCCGAGATGCCGGAGGCGAAGATCCGTGGCTACGGGCCGGGCCGCTTCAGCTTCAACGTGAAGGGCGGGCGCTGCGAGGCGTGCCAGGGCGACGGGCTGGTGAAGATCGAGATGCACTTCCTGCCCGACGTGTTCGTGCCCTGTGACGTGTGCAAGGGGAAGCGCTTCAACCGCGAGACGCTCGAGGTGCGCTTCCGCGGCATGAACATCGCCGACGTGCTGGACCTGACGGTCGAGGACGCGGTGACGGTGTTCGAGAACCAGCCGCGCATCGCGCAGAAACTGGTGACGCTGGCCGACGTGGGCCTGGGCTACGTGCACCTGGGCCAGAGCGCAACCACGCTGTCGGGCGGCGAGGCGCAGCGCGTGAAGCTCGCCACGGAGCTCAGCAAGCGCGACACCGGCCGCACCCTCTACATCCTCGACGAGCCCACCACGGGCCTGCACTTCGAGGACGTGCGGGTGCTGCTCGAGGTGCTGCACAAGCTGGTGGACAAGGGCAACACGGTGCTGGTGATCGAGCACAACCTCGACGTGATCAAGACCGCCGACTGGATCGTGGACCTCGGCCCCGACGGCGGCATCAACGGTGGCCAGCTCGTGGCCTCCGGCACCCCCGAAGCCGTCGCCGCCACCGCCGCCTCCTACACCGGCCAGTTTCTGGCGCCCATCCTTGCCGCGGCGCGCAAGCCGTCGCGTTCTGCGAAGTCCGGGCAAGGAACGGCATGACGCAAAGGCGCAAAGGGCGCTGAGGACGCAAAGGGGTCTGCGCCGACCTCAAACCTTTGCGCCCATCGCAACTGAAAATGCTGTAGGAACTGCGTGATCGTGCGCGCAGTTCCTACAGCACTCTTCGTTGCCGCAAAGGACGCAGAGGCCTGCCGTGTTCACCGACCCCTTTGCGTCCTCAGCGCCCTTTGCGCCTTTGCGTCATGCAGTTGCTCTTGAACGAGCTACTGAGTCTTCGCAAGCATCGGCGCCAGGATGCGCTCGAGTGACACACCCTCGGCTTCGCCCTGGAAGTTCAGCACCATGCGGTGACGCAGCACCGGGAGTGCCATGTCGCGCAGGTCGTCGAGGTCGGGGACGGCGCGGCCGGCGAGTGCGGCGCGGGCCTTGGCCCCGAGCACGAGGTATTGCGATGCGCGCGGACCGGCGCCCCAGCGGACGTACTTGTTGACGTCGGCCGAGGCCTCGTCGCTGCCGGGACGGGTGCCGCGCGCGAGGCGCACCGCGTGCTGGATCAGCGTCGGCGGGGCGGGGAGGCGACGGACGAGTTGCTGCATGGCGACGAGTTCCGCGGCGCCGAGCACGGCGCGCACGGGACCCTGCGCACCACCGGTGGTGGCGAGCACGATGCGCTCCTCCTCGTCCCGCGTCGGGTAGCCGATGCGCAGCTCCACCATGAAGCGGTCGAGCTGCGCTTCCGGCAGCGGATACGTGCCTTCCTGCTCGATCGGGTTCTGGGTCGCGAGCACGAAATACGGCTTCGGCAGCGGGTGCGTCTGGCCGGAGACCGTCACCTCGCGCTCCTGCATCGCCTGCAGCAGCGCGGCCTGCGTCTTGGGCGGGGCGCGGTTGATCTCGTCGGCGAGGACGATGTTGGCGAACACCGGGCCGGGCACGAACATGAAGTGCCGGCGCCCGGTCGCCTCGTCATCCTGCAGCAGCTCGGTGCCGGTGATGTCACTCGGCATCAGGTCGGGCGTGAACTGGATGCGGTTGAAGCTGAGGTCCAGTGCCTGCGCGACGGTCTGCACGAGCAGCGTCTTGGCGAGGCCCGGCACGCCGACGAGCAGCGCGTGGCCGCCGGCGAGCATGGTGGCCACGAGGTTCTCGACGATCGCCTCCTGGCCCACGATGCGCTGGCCGATCTGCGAGACGAGCGCGGTGCGCGCGACGCCGAGGCGCTCGAGGAGCGCGATGTCGTCGTGCGTTGCTGCCGGTTGTGCTGTCATTGCCTGCGGGTGACGCGCGGAGAAGGAAAGAACGACGGCGACAGCATCGCCGTCGCACGCGTCACGGAAGGGTGAAACTGACCTGCGTCGTCGCCGGGTGATTCTCGCTGCGGAAGCGGGCGATCGCCACAAAGGTGCCATGCGGCAGCGCCTCCTGCCACGTCGCGGCATAGTCGCGCGACTCATGCTCTTCCAGCAGATGTGTCCGCATCGGCTGCGTGAACAGCCGGCCATCGCTCCACGTCCACACGTCGCGGCCGCGGGCATCGCGCACGACGAAGTCCACTTCCTGCCCGTCGCTGAAGCGCAGCTCGTGCCGCTTCTCGCTGCCGTTGTTCGCGGTGAGCTCGAAGTTCACCGCGTCCGGACCGGGCGTCACGCGCAGGCTGAGCGTGATCGGCGCCCCGGCCGAGGCCCGCCGCGCCATCGCCTCGCCGCTGGGCGGGAGTGACGGCGCGTTCCGCTGTCCATCCACCCCCGCATAGGCCAGCACCTGACCCGAGGCACCCGTCCGCGTCAGCGGGGACGAGTGGTCGGAACAGGCGGCGCAGCTGAGGGCTGCGGCGACGATCGCGCCGAGGGCGCGGGGGCGGGGCATGCGAAAACGGCTCAGGAAACGGGAAGCGAACTGATATATGATGTCACTCTAACGCCGATCCATCCTCAACGTCAACACGATCAAGGTAGAGATTGGCAACGGGTAAGTGTTGGTCAATTCGTGAGTTAAGGCAAGCAAGCGGGGCCGTTGGGCCACCCCCAGCCGAGAGGCCATGCAAAGAGCGGTCCAGCCTGTCGGGATTTCGCTTGCGAAATTTTTCACAAGCCAATAGCCTTCCCCCCTGAATGACAGGCACAGCCGGCAAGAGCGGCCTCCGGTTGGCGGGGGCCGGCGTGCAGTTCGCCGCCACGCTGCTGGCGGGCCTGTTTGGCGGTCAATGGCTCGACCGGCGCGTCGGCTCTGCGCCGGTCTTCCTGTATCTCGGTGTCGCCGTCGGCGCCATCGTCGGCATGACGATGCTCTACCGGCAGCTCATGCAGCTCACCCGCGAGGAAGAGGAGGCACGCAAGTCATGATCCGCGCAGTGTTCCTCTACCTCGTCGTCGCCGCCCTCGTGACGGCCGCCGCGGGCTGGGTGCTTCTCCTCGTCTATCCCGGCACCGCCGGCCAGCAGGCGATCCTGACCAGTGCCGTCATCGCCCTTGCCGTCCAGCTGGTCGCCTTCATCGTGCTCCAGCTCTTCAAGGGGCGCAATGTCATCGCCGGCTGGGGCATCGGGGCCCTCCTGCGCTTCGCGGCCCTTGGCCTCTACGCCGCCTTCTCGCAGAAGGTCCTGGGCCTCGACATGAACACCGCCCTCGTCAGCCTGGCCTGCTTTCTCTTCCTCTCGATGCTGATCGAACCGCTGCTGGTCAACGTATGACGATGCGCCGACTCCTCCGCACCCTGGCCGCCGCTGCCGCCCTGCTGCTGTTCGCCCTCCCGGCGCAGGCGCAGGCCGCCGCCGCCGAGGTGGACATCATCACCCCGCACATCACCGACGCCCACGAGATCGAGATCCCGTGGCCGACGTGGCCCACGCTGCACAAGGTCGTGCACCTGCCGCGGTGGGAACCGTTCCACGTGGCCGGCATCGAGGTCGACATGTCGCCCACCAAGCACGTGGTGTGGATGCTGATCGCGGCGATGACCATCCTCGGGCTGCTGCTCTACGCCGCTGGCGCACAGGGCCGGCAGACGAAGGCGATCGGGCACTCGAAGGGCTTTGCCGGCGGCATCGAGGCGATGGTCCTCTACATCCGCAACGAAGTCATCATCCCGAACGTAGGCCACCACGGCAACGGGTTCGTGCCGTTCCTGCTCACGCTCTTCTTCTTCATCCTGGCCTGCAACCTCTGGGGCATCTTCCCCTGGGGCAGCACCGCCACCGGCAACATCGCCGTCACCGCGACGCTGGCGCTCTGCACGTTCTTCGTGGTGGAAGCGGCCGGCATGCGCGCGCAGGGCCTCGGCTACCTCGGCACGATCTTCTACTGGAACAAGGACCTGAACATCGTCCTGCGCGTGCTGCTGTTCCTGATCCTCTCGCCGATCGAGTTCATCGGCAAGCTGACCAAGCCCTTCGCACTGACCATCCGCCTGTTCGCGAACATGACGGCCGGCCACATCGTGGTCCTGGCACTCATCGGCATGATCTTCTCGTTCAAGAGCATTGCGTCCGGCGCGCCGTTCCTGATGGCGGTCGCGATCAACATGCTCGAGCTGTTCGTGGCGTTCCTGCAGGCCTTCATCTTCACGCTCCTCTCCAGCGTGTTCATCGGCCAGATCCGCGAGGCGCACCACTAGGACTGTCGTACGGCGCCGGTGGGCTCGCGTGCACCGGTGCCGGTTCGTAGCCGGTCGGATGACCGGCGAAGCCCGCTGAGCCCCGGCTCGCACGCGGGCCGTGATGTGGCCCCGGCCGCATGACCATGCGAGAACTTTCCCGACTTCCTTTCTCTGGGTTCACTGCAATGTCGATTCTTCCCCTCCTGCAGGATGCGGCCGTCGCCGCCGGTTCCAACGCCAAGGGCTACGCCGCCATCGGCGCCGGCCTGGCTGCTGGTCTCTCGATCATCGGCGCCGGCATCGGCATCGGCAACATCGGCGGTCGCGCCGTGGAAGGCATGGCCCGCCAGCCGGAAGCCGCGGGTCGCATCCAGACCGCCGCGCTGATCCTCGCCGCGCTCGTCGAGGGTGCCGCGTTGTTCGGCGCCGTGATCGGCTTCCAGCTCGCCGGCAAGATCACGTTCTGAGTGGGACAGGTGGTGCGGACCGGGGTCGCCGGTCCGCGCCACCGCACGACGCTGCACGTTCCCTGCAGGGCCACGGCGCCGGTTGGCGCCACGGCCCACGCAGGTTCCAACTCTATCGCTGCCTGACACATGCGCCGCATTCTCGCATCCCTGACCCTCTCGCTCCTCTCGGCCACCTCCCTGCTCGCGCAGGAGGAGCATGCTGCCGGCGGTGACGTGAACCTGCTCGACCCGAAGGCCGGCCTGATGGTCTGGACCCTGCTGATCTTCGTGTTCCTGCTGGTCGTGCTGTCGAAGTTCGCCTACAAGCCGCTGCTGGCCGCCGTCGAGGCGCGTGAGGCGGCGCTGGAGAAGGCGATCGGCGATGCGAAGCGCGATCGTGAGGAGGCCGCGAAGCTCCTCGCCGAGCAGCAGAAGGCGCTGGCCGAGGCGCGCACGGAGGTCCAGAAGGCGATGAACGACGGCCGCGCCGCCGCCGAGGCGCTGCGCAGCGAGATGCTCGAGAAGGTCAAGGCGGAAGGCGCCGACATGCTCGACCGCACCCGCCGCGAGATGCAGGCCGAGAAGGAGAAGGCGGTCGCCGAGCTGCGCCGCGAGGCCGTGGACCTGGCCATCACCGGCGCCAGCAAGGTGATCGGCCGCAACCTCGACAGCGCCACCGACCGCTCGCTCGTGGAGTCGTTTCTCGCCGGCATCGACGCCCCGAAGGGCCGCTGATGCGCGACACCACCATCGCCCGCAACTACGCCGAGGTCCTCGTCACCTTGGCGCAGCGCGCCGGTGACCTCGACGGCTGGGGCCGCATGATCGACGACGTCGGCCAGCTCGTCGAGAAGGACCTGCGCGTCCGCCGGTTCCTCGAGTCGCCCCGCGTGCCGGTGGCGGCGAAGAAGGAGATCCTCACCAAGGCGTTCCAGGACAAGCTGCCGCACCTGATGGTCCGGTTCCTCGAGGCGCTGCTGCAGAACCGCCGGCAGCTCCTGGTGCCGGTCATCGCCAGCGAGTACGCCAGCCTGGTGGACGAGTCGCTGGGACGCGTCCGCGCCGAGGTGACCCTCGCCCGCGAGCCGGAGCCTGGCGAAGTCGAGGCCATCGCGGCCTCGCTCAGCAAGACCCTCGGCCGCACGGCGGTGGCGCACGTGCGGGTGAACCCCGACATCATCGGTGGCGTGATCGTGCGCGTCGGTGACTTCGTGAAGGACGGCTCGGTGCGCCGGCGGCTGGGTGTGCTCAAATCCAAGCTCGTGCAGCAGGCCCGCTGACCCTCCAGTGGACTGGAACCGAAGTTCGGGATGCCGTCGGTCGCCGTGACAGCCCACCCCGCCGACGTTGGAAACCCTCGCAACAGCGCTGGTATTGCTGCGGTTTCCGCCCTGGCGGCTGGGCGCCACGATGCCCTGCATGCCATCCCAACGGCATTTCCGATCCACTAGAATCCGCATCGACGCGCGACGCCTGCCGGCACCGGGGGCCGGCGCCGCGGAGGGTCACCCCCCACCTCCCCACCCGTCGATGCCGTCGCGGCACTTCCGTCCCATGCCACTCCTCCGGCCCGCCACCCTTCTGGCCGCGGCAATGCTGGCGACAGCGGCCGCCAGCGCCCAGCGCATCGGCACCACGCCCGCCAGCGGTGACACCACCGGCTACTGGCAGCAGCGCGCGAACTACGACATCATCGCGCGCCTCGACGAGGCGAAGCAGGCCGTCGTCGCCACCGGCACGCTGAAGTACACGAACAACTCCGGTGACGTGCTCACCGAGCTGTACTTCCACCAGCACCTCAATGCGTTCCGGCCGTACTCCAAGTGGAGCGACCGCGACGACCGTGAAGGGCGCACGCGCTTCCAGAACCTGGAGGAGCCGGCGTTCGCCTACGAGCGCTTCACGGCGCGGCCCACCGTGGACGGCGTGTCTGTCACGGTGGACTACCCCGGCGCGCCGGACAGCACCGTCGCGCGCATCGCGCTCCCGACGCCGCTGCGGCCTGGCCAGACGGTGACGGTGGCCTTCGCCTGGGAGGCACGGCCCAGCACCACCTTCCGGCGGCAGGGGCGCCGCGGGCGCCATTACGACTTCGCCCAGTGGTACCCGAAGGTGGCCGTCTACGACCGCGGCGGCTGGCAGCCGAACGCGCTGGTGCCGGCGGGAGAGTTCTATGGCGAGTTCGGCGACTTCCGCGTCACGCTGGTGCTGGCGCAGGACCAGGTGGTCGGGGCCACCGGTGTGCCGGTGTCGGGTGATCCCGGGTGGGAACGCGCGCGCCGCGGTGGCCAGTCTTCCGTGAACCTGCAGCGCACCGCCTACGGCGTGGCGCCGACGACCGCCATCGTGCCCGAGGCGCCGCCGGCGATGAAGACGGTGGTGTTCGAGGCGCGGAACGTGCACCACTTCGCCTGGAGCACCGATCCCGACTTCCGCTACGAGGGCGCCAGCCATGTGCGCCCTGCGGCGGGCCGTGGCCGCGCGACGGATGCCCGCAGCCGTGACACCGTCGCCGTGCACGTGTTGTATCGTCCCGGCGCCGACAGCACGTGGGGCGGTGGCATCGTGGCCCAGCGCACCACCGATGCGCTCACCTGGCTCGAGCAGATGTACGGGCCGTACGCGTACCCGCAGGTCACGATCCTGCACCGCCTCGACAACAGCGGCACCGAGTTCCCGATGCTGGTGATGAACGGCAGCGCCTCGTACGAGCTGATCCTGCACGAGGTGGGGCACATCTACACGTATGGCATCCTCGCCAACAACGAGTGGCGCTCGGGATGGCTGGACGAGGGGCTCACCAGCTACCAGACGTCGTGGCGGCTGGGCGACACGCCGCAGGAGCGTGCCGCTGCGGCGCTCTCGCGCGACCCACGCTGGGTGGCCCCGCGACTGGACGGCGCGGCGTTGCAGCGGCGGGACCGCTTCATCCAGTCCGCCGAGCCGGTGAGCACCAATGCGGAGGTGTTCTCCTCGTTCAACGTGTACAACAACATGGTCTACGAGCGCGCGGAGCAGATGTACGGCGCGTTGCGCGACGTGGTGGGCGAGGATGGCTTCCGGCGCGTCTGGCCGGAGTACTACGGCCGGTGGGCGCTGCGGCACGTGGACCGCCTGGCGCTGCAGAAGAGCGTCGAGCGCGTGACCGGCACGTCGCTGGGCTGGTTCTTCGACCAGTGGCTGGACAGCGTGGGTGAGGTCCGGTACGAGTTGAAGGACGTGGCCACCACCCAGCGCCGCACCGAGTGGGTGACCACGGCCCGGCTGGTTCGTATAGGAGCATATCGGCATCCGATGCCGGTGGGGGTCCGCACGGCCACCGGCTGGACCTTCGTGCGCGGCGATGCCCTGAAGGACGACCAGCGGATCACGGTCACGACGCCGGAGCAGCCCGACCTCGTGCGCCTGGATCCGCTCGCGCTCACCGACGACGTGCGGGCCGGCAGCCAGCAGTGGCCGCCCCCGATTCCCTGACCCTGACCTCACGACTCATCATGAGTGGACCTTTCGACATCCGCACCGTCCCGAAGCCCTGGGGCCACGAGACGATCTGGGCGCTGACCGATCGTTATTGCGGGAAGATCCTGCACATCACGGCCGGCGAGGCGCTGAGCGTGCAGTACCACAACGTCAAGGATGAGACCGTCCACCTGCTCAGCGGCCACCTGCTGTACCGGGTCCAGATCGACGGCCAGCTCACCGACGTGCACCTGAAGCAGGGCGAGAGCTACCGCATCACGCCGGGCACCATCCACCAGATGGAGGCGGTGACCGACTGCGACGTGCTCGAGGTCTCGACCCCGGATCTCGACGACGTGGTCCGGCTCACGGACCGGTACGGCCGCGAAGGGACCAGCGCGGCGTAACCGGCCGGGGCATCCCCGGGGGGCGGCGTTGGACATCCTCGCCGTCGCGCTGGACCAGCGCCCCGTAACCAGCCGGGGCATCCCGGGGGGCGGCGTTGGACATCCTCGCCGTAGCGCTGCTACGGCTGCGGTGTCCGCCTTGCCCGCCGGGCGCCTCGGCCGGTTTCGGGGCACTTGTCACCTACAAGGAAGGTCCGCAGGCAGTTGTCGAGTAGGAACTGCGTGTGCAGAAGGTGATTTTTCCGCGTACCACCGGCGCGCTGCGCGCCATGAAGAAGCTGGCCACCCTCCAGTTCATAAAGACACATGAAGGTCATAATTCCGCTGGCCGGGAAGGGGACGCGGCTGCGTCCACACACGCACCGTGTGCCGAAGCCGATGCTCAAGGTCGCGGGACGCCCCGTCATGAGCTACGTGATGGATGACGTGATGAAGCTCGGTGGCGTGGAGCAGGTGGTCTACATCACCGGGCACCTCAAGGAGGCGGTCGAGGCCTACGCCCGCCGCAGCTACCCGGTGCCGAGCGTGTTCGTGGAGCAGGCGGTGCAGGACGGCACCGCCGGCGCCGTCAACCTCGCGCTGCCGTACGTCGACGCGCCGGTGCTGATCATCTTCGTGGACACGATCTTCGACACCGACCTGTCGATCATCAACACCACCGACGCCGACGGCATCATCTGGGTGAAGGAAGTCGAGGACTACCAGCGCTTCGGCGTGGTGGTGACCGATGCGGACGGCCACATGACGCGCATCGTCGAGAAGCCGAGCACGCCGATCTCGAAGCGCGCCAACATCGGCCTGTACTACATCCGCAACTGGCAGCTGCTGGCCGAGGGCATCGCACACACGCTGCAGCAGCCGGCGAACAAGGGCGAGTTCTACCTCACCGACGCGTTCCAGTACATGATCGAGCACGGCGCGAAGATCAGGGTCGTGGACGTCGAGGGCTGGTATGACGCGGGCAAGCTCGACACGCTGCTGGAGACGAACCAGGCGATGCTCGAGACGCGGCACCTCGCGCGCGTGCCCGAGGGCTTCGCCGGTGCGACCATCATCCCGCCGGTCTACATCGAGGATGGCGTCACCGCCGACAGCGCCACCATCGGGCCCAACGTCTCCATCGGCAAGGGCACGACCGTCACCGGCAGCACCATCCGGAACTCGGTGATCGGCGACGCCTGCATCATCACCAACAGCGCCCTGCACGACTCGATGCTCGGCGACACGGTGACGGTGCACGGATTCACCGGCGCGCTGTCACTCGGCGACAACTCCGAGCTCAGCGCGGACTAGGGTCGCGTAACCGAAGTCACGGAAGCAGTCGCCGGTCGGGGCATCCCGGCTGGCGTTGTGCTATCTGAACGTCGATTGCACGCCACTCGCAGCGCCGGCGCCGGCGCTGGCGTCGCTGTGGCCCGGGCATCGGGAACCCGCGTGCGACGTCCGAGACGTGCGTGACCCGGGATCAGCGCAGTCCAGCAGCCCCAGCGACGATCAACCACGCCCGCTGCAGCCCCCGGACACCGCCCTCGTCGTCGTACCACTCGGCCGGCGTGTGCGTGCCGCCGCCGCGGCCGCCGGCGCCGATGGCGATCGCGGGAATGCCCATCGCGATCGGGATGCTGGCGTCGGTGCTGCCGATCGAGAGGCGTGGCGTGACCCCGATCGCCGTCGTCGCCTGCCGCGCGATGCGCACCAGCGCCGACTCCTCACTCAGCGCCCCCGATGGCCGGCTGCCGAGGTGCTCGACGGTGGTGGTGAGCGGGGCGGTGTCGGTGAGGCGGCGGTTGTTCTCGCTGCGCTCCACCCGAGACACCGCCTGCCGCAGCGTGCGCTCGACGTCGGCCAGCACCTCGGCGCTGGTGCTGCGCAGGTCCAGGTCGAACCACGCCGCCAGCGGCACGCTGTTGATCCCCTCGCCGCCGCCGATGCGCGCCACCGTGAGCGTGGTGCGCGGGTCGCGCGGCAGGAGGATGGCCTGCAGGGCGCTCACCATCGCGGCGGCGGCGTGCACGGGATTCGCGACCCCGTAGTCGGCCCAGCTGTGCCCGCCCGGCCCCTGCACGGTCACGCGCAGCCGCGTGCTGCCGAGTGCGGCGTGCACGATGCGGTCGTCGCCGGCGCCATCGATCGCGATCACGGCGTGCGGCGCCGGTGAGGCCTCGCGCATCAGGGCGCGCATCCCGCGCAGGTCACCCAGGCCCTCTTCCCCCACCGTGCAGGCCAGCACCACCTCGTGCGGCGGCGAGAGCGCTGCGGCCTCCATCGCGGTGCCGATGGCCAGCAGCGCGGCGAGGCCGCGGCCGTTGTCTCCGATGCCAGGCCCCGAATAGCGCGTGCCCTGCACCTGCACCGCGGGGGCCGGCTCGTCGAAAACCGTGTCCAGGTGCGAGCAGCACCACACGGCAGCGCGCGAGCCGGCCGCCCCCGGGCGCCGCGCGATGACGTTGCCGGTGGCATCAACCCGCACGTCGCGCCAGCCGATCGCCGCGAAACGCTCCGCCATCCACGCCGCGCGCGCGCCCTCCGAACCGGTCGGCGCCGGCACGCGGGTCACGTCGCACTGCCAGGCCAGCACCTGCGCATTGATCGCCTCGAGGTGTGAACAGGCGGCCTGGAGCACCGGCGCGACGCTGCCACGCAGCGAGGTGGGGCGGGGGGCGAAACGGGACGGCATGGCGCAAGGAAGCGGGTCCGTGGGCAACTCGGCAAGCACGTGATGGCAAGCACGACAGGAGGTCGCGTTGTATGTTTGCGTTCTATGACTGTCCCGGGCGACTCGCCGTCCTCCCTCTACGACTGGAACACTCCCTCGCTGCGACGGAGTGTGATCGACGTGGCCGACTCCACTCTCAGCGACGGGCCGCAAAGCCCGTCGGTGGTGGATCCGGGCCAGCGGGAGAAGCGCCGCCTCCTGTCGCTGATGGCGGACCTCGGGCTGCGCACCGCGTCGCTCGGCACGCCCGGCTCGGGCCCGCGGCAGTATGCCGACACGCTGGACCTCGCGCGTGAGCTGATGCGGGCGCAGTGGCCCATC
Source organism: Gemmatimonadaceae bacterium (assembly GCA_020851035.1). NCBI lineage: Bacteria > Pseudomonadati > Gemmatimonadota > Gemmatimonadia > Gemmatimonadales > Gemmatimonadaceae > Gemmatimonadaceae bacterium. The sequence continues at coordinate 88,016 of JADZDM010000001.1, forward strand.
GATGCCTCGTGTGGCGCACGGGCCACCGTGAAGGACGTGGCCACGGGACTCGACGTGCGGGAGCGCAGCGGGCTGGATCTCGAGATCGCCATCGGGCTGCCGGTCTCGCCGATCCGGCTCGAGGCGGAGGGGATCAACGTCGAGCGGCTGCACGAGGTGGCCGAGACGTCGATCGGGTTCGCCGTCTGTGCCGGCGCACGAGCGGTGGCGGTGCTGGAGGATGCTTCGCGCACCCCGCCCGAGCTGCTGGCGGTGATCATCCGGCACGCCCTGTCGCTCGGCGTGAGCGCCATCCGCATCTGCGACAGTGTGGGGCACGCGACCCCCGAGGGCACCCGCACCCTGGTGCGATTCGCGATGGACCAGGTGCGGTCGCGCGGGGGACGGCAGGTGCGCGTGGAGTGGCACGGCCAGGATGACCGCGGCCTGGCGCTCGCGAACGCGCTCGCGGCCGTGGACGCCGGCGTGCATCGCGTGCTGGCGAGTGCGCTCGGGCTGGGCGAGCGGTGCGGGACGGTGTCGATGGAGCAGCTGCTGGTGAACCTGCGCCTGGCGGGCCGCTGGCCGCACACGCTCGGCTCACTGGCCGAGTACTGCGACTCGGCGGCGGTGTCGTTCGGCATGGCGATTCCCGCGTCGTCGCCGGTGGTGGGGCGTGATGCCTTCCGGACCGGCGCCGGCGCTCGCGCCACGGCGCTGGTGAAGGCGCTCCGGGCCGGTGACCGGGCGCTGGCCGACAACGTCGTCTCCGGCGTGCCGGCGAGCCTGATCGGTGCCGAGAACCGGATCGACGTGAGCCCGGTGTCGGGGCTGTCGAACGTGCGCTGGTGGCTGTCGCAGCACGGCTACGACGCCGGCGACCTGGTGCTGATGCGCGAGCTGCTGCTGGCGGTGAAGCAGACGCAGCGTGCCGCCACCGACGAGGAGTTGTGCGAGCTGGCCGATGGCCTGCTGGCGGCCCGCGCTGCGCGGACCTGAGCGCGGCGATCGATCGCGGTGGCCATACGCACGAAGGGCATCCTGACGACGGATGCCCTTCGTGGTTTTCCCGGGTGGTGCGGGTGAAACGCGGTTCCTACGGAGGCGTCGTGCCGCCGCCAGGAGGAGGGGCGTTCCCACCGCCGGCCGCGACGGATGCTGCACCGCCGATGCCCAGGGCGAGCGCGCCGAGCGCCGTCAGCACGGTGCGCTTCCGCGAGAAGGTGCGGACCTGCACCTCCTCGATCATGCCGCGCGGAATCGACGTGGTGGTGCCACTCGACTCGAATTGCTGCCTGGTGGTGGTGTACATCTTCGCCACCGAGACGACCAGCGAGTCGGGGGAGGACCGGAGCACGGCACCCTCGACCTCATTCACGTTCTGGCCCAGCGCGGACTGGAGCGCCACCGACCCTGCAGCGGTGAGGCGGACCGTGACCGGTGTCGCCTCGGGGAGTGCCGTGTTGGTGGTGGGCACGAAGGCATAGCAGGCCGTGGTGGCGAGTTGCCCCACGGCGAGCAGTGCCCCACAGGCCAGACGCCGGGCCGCGATGTTCCGCGGCCCGGCGCTGGAGGAGCGGTGAGGCTCCACGGTCATCACTTGCAGGCCGTGGGACGATCCTGTGCGGCCACGCCCGGGTTCGCATCCTTGAGCACCTGGTTCTGCGTGCGCTCGTCGAAGCTGATCGGGAAGAAGCAGGGCCGCTTGGTGGCTGCGTTGATCGGCAGCCAGCGATCGGCCGGCAGGTTGAAGCGGTAGTGATCATGCAGGCGACGGCCCTGCATGAAGAGCCCGACGCGGCGCTCGTGGATCAGGATCTCCTGCGCGGCCGGCGTGCCGGCCCATGCCGGCTTGCTGTCGATCGCACGGGCGAGGTTGATGTTCGTCGTGAAGTCCGGCGTGTTGCCGGCCGCCAGCGCCGCCTCGGCGAGGATGAGGTACATCTCGCGGGCCGAGGTGAGCGTGTAGCCGAGGAACTGCCCCGACGACTGGCGGCAGCACTCGTTGATCATCGTCGCCAGTGTGGCATCCGGCGCCCCGCCGACCGGATCGGTCAGCTTGATGCCCGCGATGCCGGCGTCGACGACCGTGGCGGTGCCGTTCACGTACGGCGCGCCGGCGCGCAGCTCGAGACGCTGGTTCATCTCGAAGCCGGTGTTGAAGTATCCACCGTTGTTCTGCGCGGTCGACGTGAGCTTGAAGCGGTACGAGCCCGCACCCATCGCGGTCAGCGCCGCCGCAGCGTCGGCGGAGGCGCCGGCGTCGTTGACGAGCGGGGCGGACGGGAACCCGCGCGGGGCGCGGAGCTTCGTCCAGACGGCCTTGCTGAACTTCGCCCGCGCCCGCATGCCGAGCGCCTGGCGCTGCAACTCGGCGTTCGAGAGCGTGGCGGCCAGCGTGGCCGCCTTGGTGAAGTACGCGACCGCCGAGTCCAGCGTGACCTGCATGTTCGCCTCACCGACCGACACCCCGGAATTCGTCCGGTCGGAGGCGATGATGAAGTCCTCGTAGTTCTCGCCGATCACCAGGTAGGCGGTCCCTGCGAAGATGTAGGCGCGTGCCAGGTCCTCGCGCTTCGGCAGTGCCGTGCCGAAGGCCTCGAGCTTCGCGACGGTGAAGTCACCCTGCCAGCGCGCCTGGCTGACGTACGGGTAGGTGCCGTTGCTGTACTCGTTGACCGGGTCGCCGATGTCACCACCGTCGAGCAGGTTCCAGTACTCGCGTGAGCCCGCCCACTGCAGTTCGTCGGAGGCGGCACCGGAGATGCCGACCAGGCCGTTGACCGCGTTCTGGAGCGCACCACCGAGGCCGTTCACCATCGAGGTGGCGGCCGCCGGATCGGCGAGCGCCTCCTCGGTGACCGCGTTGACGTTCGAGACGTCGGTGTTGAAGAGACCACATCCGGCCAGCGTGGCACTGGCGCCCAGGAGCAGGGCGCCGGCACGGAGCTGACGGGAGCGGTGCATCAGGTACTGCGCGATGCGTGTGTGCATGAGTCTGTCCGCTCTCCGATTAGAAGCCGAAGTTGACCGAGAAGGCAAAGCGACGATACACCGGCACGCCGAAGGCTTCGGTGCTCGTCAGGAAGTTCTGGTCGAGCGTCGAGGCGGAGCGGTCGATGGCGTTCACCTCCGGATCCACGCCCGGGTACTTGGTCCAGATGAGCAGGTTGCGGCCGGAGGCCGTGATGCTCATGGTGCGGGCACCGAGCTTCGAGGCGAGCGTCGGGCTCACGTCGTAGGTCATGGCCAGCTCGCGCAGGCGCAGGAAGGTGCCGTCCTGGCCCTGGTTCAGGCCCGGCTCCAGCAGGCGACGGTACTTCGTCACGTAGAGCTGGGCCGCTGCCAGGCGCTGTTCCGGCGTGGACGCCGGATTCAGCAGCGTGGAGTGGATCGCCGTGAACTCGGCCCGGTTGGAGCCGATCGACGGGTGCTGCGACAGGCGGAAGCCGTCGGTCAGGTTCTGGACCTGGAAGCCGGTGCGGTACTCGAACAGCGTCTGCACCTTCCAGTTCTTGCGGAAACGGTACGAGCCGCCGAGGGCGCCGGTCCAGTCGGGGAACACGTCACCGTTGCGCTGCTCGAACAGGATGCCCGTGCCCTGGTAGTCGGCCAGGAGCGGCTGCAGCGTGCTCTGGACACCCGAGTTGAGCAGGTCGCGCGGGGTGGCGAAGTAGGCGAGCAGTTCCGCCTGCGTCGCGGCGGTGCCGCGGCCGTTGAAGTTGATCGGGGCTTCGGTCGCCGGGTTGTAGCAGGCGATCGGCTTGTTGGCCGAGTTCGTGGCCGGGCCGCCCGCCGGGCAGGCGGTGGCCAGCAGCGGCTCATACAGCGAGCCGAGCGGATCGCCTTCCTTCAGGAAGCCACGGTAGCGGAAGTAACCGACCTTGATCGGCGGCGCACCGCCCAGGCTGGTGAGCGTCTGCTTCAGGTACGCCGCGTTCGCGAACAGCTCGAGTGCGCTGGTGGCGGTGCGGATCGGGAAGAAGCGGACGTTGAGTTCCAGGCCGTTGGCCGAGATCTCGCCGATGTTCGTCAGCTGCGTGTTGCGGAAGCCGCCGGACGTCGGGAACTGCCGGGAGACGAGGGCGTCGCGGACCTTGCGATCCCAGGCCGTGAACTCGAAGGCGAGGCGGTTGTCGAAGAAGCCGGCCTCGAAGCCACCCTCGATCTCGGTGGAGATCTCGGGCTTCAGGTCCTCGCTGCCGAGGTTCTGCGGTGCCAGGCCGGCGCCGAACTCCGACGTCAGCGGCTGGAACGTGGTGAACTTGTCGAAGGCGCCCGGCTGGCGGCCCGACTGGCCCCAGGCCGCGCGGAAGCGCAGGGTGGAGAGGCGGGTGCTGCTCCACGACTTGCGATCCGACGGCACGATGGAGAGCGAGGCCTTCGGGTAGAACACACCGGGCGAGTTCTCGCCGAACGCGCTCGAGAAGTCGTAGCGGCCGCCGACGGTGCCGAAGATCCAGTCGTTCCAGCCGATCTGGCTCTGGCCGAAATAGCCACCGTTGATGGTGGTCAGGAGCGACTCGCCGTTGGTGATGGCGGTGCCGCCGGCCCCGACGACCTCGATGCCCGGGCCCGGGAAGGCCTGGGAGTTGGCGCTGGTGGTCTTCTGGTTGGTGTTGAAGACCTGCACACCGCCGACGGTGGCGGTGCTCCAGCTGGAGCCGAAGTTGCGGTTGTACGCGACCTTGGCGTCGAGGGTGCCGACGCGGGTGTTGTCGTTGAACACGCTGCGGGCGCCGGTCACGGTCTGCGACGTGAACAGGTCCACGTTGTAGCCGAAGCGCGAGAACCCGATGTCACGGCCGGCCGTGTAGTCGTAGCCGAGCGTGGCGCTGTAGGTGAGGTTCGTGGTCTGGTTGTACGACATGTCCAGCGAGCCCACATAGCGCGACACGGCCGTCTCGTTGATCTGGCCCATCGACTCACGCACGGTCATGAACGCCTGGTTGCCGAACATGTTGCCGGGACCGGTGCAGGTGCCATCACCGACGTTGGCCGAGGCGTTGCAGTTCGCACGCTCCGGGCGGGCCATGTAGGCCAGCGAGTTCACGCCGTAGATGTTGTTGTTCGTTTCCGGCGACTTCTGCGCGATGTTGTAGTAGTTGTTGTTGAAGCGCATCCGGAAGTTCTTGAACGGCGTCAGCGTCAGGTTGGCCGACGTCTGGATGCGGCGGATCTCGTCCGACGCCACGCCGAGCTGCTTGCCGCCGAACGGGCCGTCCTCGCTGTACACGCGGCCGCTGGCGAAGTACGTCACGGCGTTGCCGCCGCCGGTGACGTTGGCGCCGACCGTCGTGCCCATGCCCGTCTCGGTGAGGTTGTCACGGAAGACGTTGGTGGAGATGGTCTCGAAGGGCCTGATGGTGCGGCCGTAGAACGCGGTCAGCGAGTCGGCCTGGCCCTGCGTCCGGGCGAAGCCGGTGTTGGCCGCCACGCGGTCCGGGAAGCGCATCGCCGACTGCTCGGCGTTGAACGACCAGCGCGGGGCGCCCTGCGAGCCGACCTTGGTGAAGATCTGGATCACGCCGTTGGACGCCTCGGTGCCGTAGAGCGTGGCCGCCGCGGCGCCCTTCAGGACCTCGACGCGCTCGATGGTGTTCGGGTCGATGTCGTCGAGACGGGTGGTGGCACCGCCACCGCCGCCGCCGCCGCTCGCCCCGTTGTTCATGCGGACGCCGTCGATGAAGATGATCGGCTCGTTCGACTGCGAGAGCGACGAGTTGCCGCGGATGCGGATCGAGGCGCCCTGGCCGGCGAGGCCGCCGCCGAGCACGCCCACCAGGCCCGGCTCTCGCGCCGTGAGCAGGTTGGAGATGTCGGCCACCGGCGCATTGGCCGGCGGGGCGATCACCGCCACGGTGTTGCCGAGGCGCTTGGTCTCGGTCTTCTGGCCAGACCCGGTCACGACGACCTGGTTGAGCTGGATCGCCGAGGTGCTGAGGGTGAAGTCCGCGCGGGCGGTCTGCCCTGCGGTGAGCGACACCGACTTGGACGCCGGGGTATAGCCGAGCGCACGCACCCGCACGAGCACTGTCCGTGACCCACCCGTCACGGGCACACCGACGATGCGGTAGGTGCCCTGCGCATTCGTGAGCGCGCCCAGACGCGTCTGGTCGATGAAGACCGAGACCGCCTCCAGGGCGCGCGTCGTTGCGCCGTCCGAGACCTTCCCTTCAATGATCGCTGTGGCGTTCTGCGCCTGTGCCGAGGTCGCCATCACGGCGAGTCCTCCGGCCAGACCAGCTGCCCACAACGCACGTCCTACCCACGCGACACGTCGCATCCTGACCTCCGCCTGCTGGGTGGGTAATGCCTGCGCGACACCGGCTTCGGTCCGCATGAACCTGAGGTTCTACGGTTGGTTTTACCTGACGCGGAAACATTTCGCAACTGCAGGGGTAAGCAACCGGCCGATCCCTTGAGTGCAGCAGCCGGGACGGCGCGGGGGCGTGGCCGCGGCAAGCGGGCCCGGCCGGGAATAATCCGCGGGAGTCGCATCGCGTGATCCCTGACATGCCACGCCACGATCCAGCGCGGCCGGCGTGTGGCCGGCGACGAACTCAGCAGCAGCGCGAGCCCGGCCGGCTGTACCTGGCCTCGAGTCGTGCCTTGGCGAACTCGGCCTGACACATGACGGGCTCGTCAGGATGCTGCGTGCGCATGTGCCGGACGTACCGATCGTAGTCCGGCACGCCGATCACGGTGCGCAGGACATGGATCCACTTCCGGACGATTGCGTGTGACATATGGATCAGTCTGCCGCAAACAACGTCGCCGACTGCGCGGGGACCTCGCTGCTCCCCGCCGGCACCCGCCCGCCCAGCACGCCGAGCCACATCCGCACCGACTCGAACACGATCACCAGCACCGAGACCAGGAAGAACGCCGCCACCGCCGCGTCGAGCCGGTCATTGAACACGATGCGCGGCAAAGCCTCCAGCGACTTCACCCCTGGGGGCAGCGTGCCCGCCGCGTGCAGGTCGGCGAACTTCGCCGCGTGCGACAGGAAGCCGATGCGCGGGTCGGGACTGAACAGCTTCTGCCATCCGGCGGTGAGCACCACCACCAGCAGCCACGCCAGTGGCAGCATGGTCACCCACGCATGCCGCGCCTTGCCCATGCGGATGATCACCGTGGTGCCGACGCAGAGCGCCACCGCCGCCAGCAACTGGTTCGCCATGCCGAACAGCGGCCAGAGGGAATTGATCCCGCCGAGCGGGTCGGTCACGCCCTGGTAGAGGAAATGTCCCCACATCGCGACGAACACCGCACTCGCGATCCACACCGCCGGCGTCCAGGTCACGTCACGGAACTTCGGCCACACCTGGCCCCCCAGGTCCTGCAGCATGAAGCGGCCCACGCGCGTGCCGGCATCGAGCGTGGTGAGGATGAAGAGCGCCTCGAACATGATCGCGAAGTGGTACCAGAGCGCCATGCCGCCGCCGCCGAGGGCGCGGTCGAAGAGGTGGGCCATCCCCACTGCCAGTGACGGCGCCCCGCCGGTGCGGCTCAGCAGCGAACTCTCGCCCACGCTCTTCGCCAGGGCATCCATCTCCCCCGGCTGCAGCACGAACCCCCACTGCTGCACCGCCAGGGCCGCACTCTCGGCGGTGGTCCCGAGCGCCGCCACCGGGGCATTGATCGCGAAGTAGACGCCCGGCGTGAGCACGCAGGCGGCGATGAGCGCCATGATCGCCACCAGCGATTCGGTGAGCATGGCGCCGTAGCCGACGAGCTTGGCATCCGGCTCGCGCGACAGCAGCTTCGGCGTCGTCCCGCTGGCGATCAGGGCGTGGAACCCGCTGATCGCCCCGCAGGCGATGGTGATGAAGACGAAGGGAAAGACCTTCCCGCTGAACACCGGGCCGGTGCCGTCCACGAACCGGGTCACCGCCGGCATCTGCAGCGGCGGCAGCACCAGCAGGATCCCCACCGCCAGGGCCACCACCACGCCGATCTTCACGAAGGCGCTCAGGTAGTCGCGCGGGGCCAGCAGCAACCACACCGGCAGCACGCTGGCGGCGAACCCGTATCCCATGATCAGCAGCGCCAGCGTGGGCCCGCTCAGCGTGAACATCGGGGCCAGCGCCGGATTCTCGGCCACCCACTGGCCGGCCCACAACGCACCCGCCAGCATCACCAGCCCGATCGCGCTCGCCTCCAGCACCTTGTCGGGGCGCACGTAGCGCAGGTACAGCCCCATGAACATCGCAATGGGAATGGTGAGGCTGATCGTCACCGTGCCCCACGGGCTGGACTTGAGGGCGTTCACCACCACCAGCGCCAGCACCGAGATCAGCACCACCATGATGCCGAGCACCGCGACCAGCGCCGTGATGCCGGCCACGGGGCCGATCTCGTCCTTCGCCATCTGGCCGAGCGAGCGCCCGTCACGCCGGACACTGGCGCAGAGAATGACGAAGTCCTGGACCGCGCCGCCGAGGACCACGCCGATGATGATCCAGAGGGCGCCGGGCAGGAACCCGAACTGCGCGGCGAGGGTGGGTCCGACCAGCGGGCCCGGGCCGGCGATGGCGGCGAAGTGATGCCCGAAGACGACCCATTTGTTCGTCGGCACGTAGTCGTGCCCGTCCGCCTTGCGCACCGCCGGCGTGGCGCGGTCGGGGTCGAGGGCGAAGATCGACGTGGCGATGAAGCGCGCGTAGAACCGGTAGCCGACGAGGTACGTGCAGATGGCGGCAGTGAGCAGCCAGGCGGCACTGATGGACTCTCCGCGCGAGAGCGCCACGCGGCCGAGCGCGAAGGCGCCGGCGGCGGCGATCAGGATCCAGAGCAGAATCGATCGGACGGAGCGCATGGGTCGGGAGGCGGGGAACCGGCGAGTGCGAGGCGCCGTGACGGTACCCGGCGGTGCAGCATCGGGGCAAGGCGTGCGGGCCGCGCGCGTGGCTCTCGCGCGCGACTATCTTGGGCGCATGTCCAAGTGCACAGACTTCCCGCGATGGCACGCCGCGGCGTGGCCGGCTGCCGCGCTGCTGGTCGCGGCCTGCGGTGGCACGCCGGCCCCCGCGCCCTCTCCGGCCCCGGCGCCGGCTGCCGCACCGTCCGCACCGGTGGCGGCCGAGCCTGCGCCGATGCCGACGCCGACGCCGACGCCGCCACCACCCGCAGCGGCACCGGTGTTCGGGGCGTTCGCGTCGCAGAAGGTCGTGGTCTTCCCGCTGCAGCGCTATGCGGTGAGTGATTCGGCCTGGATGCCGGCCTCCGGTGCCGTCGGGCGTGCCCGCGCCGCGGTCTTCGATTCCACGCTCACGGCGGCATTGCGCGACCGCGGCCTGGGGGCGTCCTGGTCGCTGCCGCCGAACACCTCGCGCGTGGCGCAGGGTGACGTGATGAACCGGACCGATCCCCGCGCGCTGCCCACGGTGGGCCTGGCACCGAGCCGCCGCCCCAACGATCTCGACCTGCGCGAGCCGCTGGCCACGCAGCTCCGCGCGATCGTGGCGCTGGTGCCCGACGGACGGATGGTGCTGGTGCCGCTCGAGGCGCGGGTGACCGGGGGCGCCGGCGCCCGGCAGGCGACGCTGCGCCTCGCCTTTCTCGACGCCCGTCAGTCGTCGGTGGTGTCGTTCCCCGACGTGACGGGACCGGCCGCGTCCGATGAACGGGCCGCGCTCCGCGCCGCCGTCGAGAAGTTCGCGGACATGGTCGTCGTCCCGTAGCCGCGGAGCCGACACTCTTCCCGGGTCCGCGCGGCCCCTCGCGCCGCCCGCCCGCGCCTTTCCTGACCACGTTCCCGACGTCTTCCATGTCCACCACAGTCACGCTCATCCCCGGCGACGGCATCGGCCCCGACATCACCGAGGCCACCATCCGGGTCCTGGCCGCCGCCGGTGCCGACCTGGTCTGGGACCGTCAGATGGCCGGCGCCTCGGCCGCGGCGCGCTACAACGACCCCATTCCCGAGGCCACGCTCGACTCGATCAAGAAGAACCACGTCGCGCTGAAGGGCCCGCTCGAGACGCCGGTGGGCGAGGGGTACCGCAGCGTGAACGTCGCGATGCGGAAGACGTTCGACCTGTATGCGAACGTCCGGCCGGCGCACGTGATCCTGCACGGCGGGCGCTTCGAGAAGGTGGACATCGTCATCATCCGCGAGAACCTCGAGGGGCTGTACTACGGGGCCGAGCACTACATCCGCATCGGTGACGACCCCAAGGCGGCGGCCGAGAGCGTCGCGCTGATCACGCGCTACGGCTCCGAGCGCGCGATCCGCTACGCGTTCGACTACGCGGTGAAGCACAAGCGGAAGAAGGTGACGCTCGTCCACAAGGCGAACATCCTGAAGTACACGCAGGGGCTGTTCCTGGACGTGGGGCGCGAGATCGCGAAGGAGTACGCCGGCCGCGTGCAGTTCGAGGACCGCATCATCGACGCCATGGCGATGCAACTGGTGCTGCGGCCCGAGAACTTCGACGTGATCGTGACCACGAACCTCTTCGGCGACATCCTCTCCGACCTCGTCTCGGGGCTGGTCGGTGGGCTGGGCCTGGCCCCGGGCGCGAACATCGGGCCCACGGCCGCGATCTTCGAGGCGGTGCACGGCACGGCACCGGACATCGCCGGCAAGGGCGTCGCGAATCCCGGCGCGCTCATCCTCGCGTCGTGCCTGATGCTGGACCACCTGGGGGACACGGTGCGTGCGGAGCGCATCCGCACCGCCCTGCACGCGGCGATCGACGCACGGGAATCCCTCACGCGCGACCTTGGCGGCAGCGGCACGACGCAGCAGTTTGCGGATGCGATCATCGCCCGGCTCTGAGTGATCGCGGTCCTGCGACGCATGGGGAAGCACGGCATTGGGACGGACTGAGGAGTCTCGCGTGACCCGGATCCTGCACGTCTCCGACCTGCACTTCGGCCGGCCCGCGGTGCCGCTGCAGATCGACGCCATCGAGGCGCTCATCCAGGATGAGCAGTTCGACGTGGTGGCGGTCAGCGGTGACGTGAGCCAGCGGTCGCGCTCCGGCGAGTTCCAGCGTGCGCAGGCCTTCCTGCGCGACGCCCGCAAGGTGAGCGAGACGATCGTGGTGCCCGGCAACCATGACGTGGCCTGGTGGAACGCCCCGCTCGGCCTCGGTGACACCGAGGCGCTCTACGCGGACTTCCGCCGCTACATCAGCCCGGAGATCGAGCCGGTGCTGGACGTGGCCGGTGCGCGGCTCTGCGGGCTGAACACCAGCCACGGCATCACGCGGCGCACCCTCACGTGGAACATGCGCGACCTGAGCGTGATGGGTGACGTGACCCGCACGCAGCTCGAACGCCTGCGCGGGCGGTTCGAGGCGGCGCCCGCCGATGCCGCGCGCGTGGTGGTGATGCACCACAACCCCGTGCGCGGCGAGTTGAGCCAGCGCCACGGACTGAAGCAAACGAAGAAGGTGCTCGGCGCCTTCGCCGAGATGGGGGTGGACCTCGTGCTCTGCGGCCACGATCACCAGGAAGCCGTGCACTTCGTCGAGCACACGAAGAAGGGCACGGTGATCTCGACCGCCGGCACCGTCAGCAGCCGGTCGCGGGGCGGGCGACCGTCGAGCGTGAACTGCATCGACATCAGCACCGACGAGATCCACATCGTGACCTGGATCTGGGAACCGGCGGCGCGCCGGTTCGGCCCGGGACCGGTGAAGGTGTTCCAGCGGTGATCCAGTGGCTGACGCGCCGGTTCTCGCGGGACCCGGGGCAGCTGGGGTTGTTCGAGGTGACGCAGCCGGTGGCAGGGCCGGGCGTGCGTCCCGTGCCGCCACGCGATGCGCCGACGTCCGTCCGCGCGCCCGATGCAGCCCCGGGGGCCCCGGGCAGCACCGCGCGCACCGTGGATCCGGTGGCGTTCCTGGCGCTGCTGCGCGCGCGCGGCATGCGCGGCGTGGAGCAGCTCGTGTTCACGCGCAACCGGCGCACGATGGTGAGCCTGGCAGGTGGTGTGATGCGCGTGCACGAGGGGTTCGCTGCCGCGCCGGCGCCGGTGCTCGATGCGATCGCGACCTTCGCCACCACCCGCAACCGCGCCCGCCGCAGTGCGGCGCGCGAGGTGATCGTGGCGTTCCCGGTGCCGATCCGGCCACCCACACGCCGGCCGGCGGCGGCCCACTACGCCGATGCACCGCTGGCGGCACGCCTCACCCACCTGCATCAGCAGCTCAACCGGCGGCACTTCGCAGGGGCGCTGGCACCGCTGGAGATCCAGGTGTCCCGCCGACTCGCACGCCGCCTCGGGCACTACACGCCGCGTGCGCAGACGGGCCTGCCGGCTGGCGAAATCGTGCTCTCGCAGCGGCACATCAAGCGCGACGGGTGGGTGGAGGCGGAGCACACGCTGCTGCACGAGATGGTGCACCAGTGGCAGGACGAGACCGGGCGGCCCGTGGATCACGGCACGGGGTTCAGGGTCAAGTGCCGCGAAGTCGGCATCGAACCGGCGGCCACGCGGTTGATCCGCCACTCGTCGTGATGCCAGCCCGGCGCGATTGACCGCGGCATCGCCAGGGCGCTGATTGCAGCTGCAGCAGCCGACAACAGCGATAAGGAGCGAGTGATGCGACGCATGGCCTGGGTGGGAATGGCCGCGTGCCTGGTGGCAACGGGCGCCGGGGCGCAGCGGGTGGTGAACACGGCCCCGCTGCGGGCCGAGATCGAGCGGCGGACGGCCGCGGTGACACCGAAGGTCGTGGCCTGGCGCCGCGACATCCACGAGCACCCGGAGCTCTCGGGCGAGGAGGTGCGCACGGCGGCGCTGGTGGCGGCGCACCTGCGTGCGCTCGGCATGCAGGTCACCACCGGCGTGGGCGGGCACGGCGTCGTCGGGGTGCTGCGCGGCGGGCGTCCCGGTCCGGTGGTCGGCCTGCGCGCGGACATGGACGCGTTGCCGGTGGCCGAGCAGGTGGACATCCCGTTCAAGTCACGCGTCACGAGCACCTACCGCGGGCAGACGGTTGGGGTGATGCACGCCTGCGGGCATGACAACCACGTGGCCATCCTGATGGGCGCCGCCGAGGTGCTGGCGGGCATGAAGGCGACGCTGCCCGGGACGGTGAAGTTCATCTTCCAGCCGGCCGAGGAAGGGAAGCCGAACGGCGAGGGCGGTGCGGCACCGATGATCGCGGCCGGCGCGCTCGAGAACCCGCACGTGGATGCGATGTTCGGGCTGCACGTCGGCCCCGGACCGCTCGGATCGCTGGGGTACCGGGTGGGGCCGATGCTCGCGGCGGCCAACTCGTGGTCGCTGGTCGTGCACGGGCGGCAGACGCACGGCGCGCTGCCGTGGGGTGGCGTGGACCCGATCGTGATCGGTTCGCAGATCGTGATGGGGCTGCAGACCGTCATCAGCCGGCAGACGGACATCACCGCGGTGCCCGCGATCGTGACGGTGGGCGCCATCAATGGCGGGGTGCGCAACAACATCATCCCGGACAGCGTGGTGATGGTCGGCACGATCCGCACCTTCGACCCGCGGCAGCGCACCGACATCTTCGCGCGGATGAAGCGGACGGCCGAGCAGATCGCGCTGTCGGCGGGGGCGACGGCGTCGTTCAGCGTGGACAGCGGCTATCCCGTGACCATCAACGACACCGCGCTCACCACCCGGATGGTGCCGACGCTCCGCTGGGCCGCCGGCGAGGCCGGCGCCGGCACGCGGCCGATGAGCACCGGGGCGGAGGACTTCTCGTATTTCCAGGAGAAGGTGCCGGGGCTGTTCGTGATGATGGGTGTGACGCCGAAGGACAAGGATCCGCGGACGGCGGCGCCGAACCACTCGCCGCTGTTCTTCGCCGACGAGGCCGCCCTGCCCACCGGGGTGAAGGCGATGGCTGGGCTGGCGGTGGACTGGCTGGCGGCGGGGAAGCCGACCGACGGGGCGACGGGGGCGGGGGGCCGCTGAGGCGTGCGCCGGGCCGGGCACGGTGCGCCGGCCCGGCTCGTTCGTCCCCGGCAGCGGGGCACGGGGTCGGGTGTCGCGTTCCGGCGCTGTGCCGGGTCCGTTAGCCTTATCAGCTCAGGACGCGCCGCTTGTGGCCGCGCCCCCCCGACGACCTTCCCTGGCGGAGACCGTGCCATGGCCGTGCATATGGATCCCGAAGCCTCGCTGCTGCCGTCAGGTCACCTGACGGCCCGCGACGGTGACCTGTTCAACATCGATGCCGCGCTGACCGAGGAGGAGCGTGCGATCCGCGACTCGGTCCGCCGCTTCGTGGACGAGAAGATCTTCCCCATCATCGGCGACTGCTACACCGAGGGCCGGTTCCCGAGGGAGCTGATCCCGGAGATGGCGGCGCTGGGGATGTTCGGCGCCAACCTGCCCGAGGAGTACGGCTGCGCGGGGCTCAGCAGCGTGGCGTACGGGCTGATCATGCAGGAGCTGGAGCGGGGCGACAGCGGCATCCGCAGCTTCGCCAGCGTGCAGGGGGCGCTGGTGATGTATCCCATCTTCGCGTTCGGCAGCGAGGCGCAGAAGCGCCAGTACCTGCCGAAGATGGCCACGGGCGAGATCATCGGCTGCTTCGGCCTGACCGAGCCCGATGCCGGCTCCAACCCGGGCGGGATGATCACGCGTGCGCGCCAGCAGGCCGACGGCAGCTGGGTCATCAACGGCGCCAAGATGTGGATCACCAACGGCTCGCAGGCCCACGTCTCGATCATCTGGGCCAAGACGGCCGACGGGGACGAGAACGGCAAGTCGATCCGCGGCTTCATCGTGCCGACGAACACGCCCGGCTTCACCGCGAAGGACCAGAAGGGGAAGCTCTCGCTGCGCGCCAGCGACACCAGTGAGCTGGTGCTGGTGGACGTGCACGTGCCGGCGGATGCGATGCTGCCCGAGGTCCAGGGACTGCGTGGTCCGCTGAGCTGACTGACGCATGCGCGCTACGGCATCTCGTGGGGCGCGATAGGTGCCGCGATGGCCTGCTACGAGGAGGCGCTCAGCTACTCGAAGGAGCGCATGATGTTCGACAAGCCGATCGGCGCCTTCCAGATCCAGCAGGTGCGCCTGGCCGACATGATCACGGAGATCATCAAGGGCCAGCTACTCTCGCTGCACCTGGGCCGGATGAAGGACCTCGGCACGTTCAACTCGCACCAGGTGTCGGTGGCGAAGCGCAACAACGTGAACATCGCCACCAACGTCGCGCGCGAGGCGCGGCGGCTGCTGGGCGCCAACGGCATCCTGGCGGAGTACCACAGCATGCGGCACATGGCGAACCTCGAGAGCGTGTACACGTACGAAGGCACGCACGACGTGCACTCGCTCATCATCGGCAACGCCGTCACGGGGCTCGCCGCCTTCAAGTGACGCGAGGCCGGTGACGGCGCGCGGTGCCGGTCTCGTCGGCACCGCGCGCCGTTCTGTTTTCACTGGTGCCATGCACGGCACCGGATGGCACAACCCCTGCACCATGCGGCACCCGCCGGCAGTCGCAGGGTATTCCCGCGCGGGACGTCCGCTGCTGCAGCGACGTCCCGCGTGCTGTCGTGCTCAGTTCGACCTTCCGGAGTCACCGATGGGTTCGCTCGTGCAGTTCGTCTGCTTCACCACCGCCCTGCCGCAGGACGAGTTCCTGCAGTCGTGGGAACCGTTCGCCTCGGCCTTCCTGGCGCGTGGCATCCACCGCATCGTGCTGTCGGAGAACGTCGCGCGGTCGGGTGAGCCGGGCTTCGACTACGTCTCGCGCAACCTGTGGGACGAGAGCCGCTTCGAGCGCGCGTTCCCGCACGGCGTGCGTGGCAGCGGCGGGCTGGGCGCGATCGGCGTGCTGCAGGCGGGGGCCTTCCGCCTGGTGGATCCCCCCACCTTCGACCTGCAGGCCGGCCCGCGCTCCGACAGCAAGCTGATGGTGTTCCTGATGACACGCGCCGGCCAGCGCGAGCGCACGCGCGCCGCGATCCGCGCCGCGCTGCAGGACCCTGCGATCACCGGCTGTGCGTTCTACCTGAAGGACGGGGATGCGCGCACCGACCGGTTCGATATGGTGGTGGAGGTGTTCGGCCGTGACGATGGTGCCTGCGAGGATGCCGTGGCACCGCTGCGTGCGGCAGTGGCGCCGTTCGTGACGGCGGCCGCGGTGATCGTCTCGACGTTCCACGAGGTGGCGGAGCTGGGCGTCGAGGCGCGCAAGGACTGAGCGGGCACACGGCGCCGCGTCAGTCCCGCCGGTACACCCGCCGCGTCGCCAGGGCCTTCACCCACGGCGGCAGGTGGCGCGCGAGGAACACTGCCACCTTGTAGTGCGCCCCAGGCACGCAGACCACCGGCCCGTCCCGTTCCAGCTGGCGCAGCGATGCCTCCACCACCTGCTCGGCGGTGAGCCACATCCACGCCGGCGCGCGCCCCTCCTGGTCGTCGGACATGCGCTGGTGGAACTCGGTGTGGGTGAAGCCGGGGCAGAGCGCCTGCACGCGGATCCCCGCCGGCCGGCACTCCAGCGCGAGCCCCTCGCTGAAGCTCCGCTGGTACGCCTTCGTCGCGCAGTAGTTCACGTTCCCGGTGCTGTTCACGAAGCTGGCGACGCTGGCCACCGTCACCACGGCCCCGCTGCCGGCCTGCGTCATGCGCAGGAGCGCCGCGCGGGTGATGCGGTTCACCGCGATCACGTGCAGGTGGAGCATCCGTTCCTGCTGCGCGAGCGGTGAGTCGGCAAGGAGCCCCCGGGTCCCGAAGCCGGCGTTGTTGACCAGCAGGTCCAGCCGGTCGGCCCCCTGGATCGCGGCCTCGGTGGCGGCGAGGCCGGCATCGGTGGCCAGGTCCGCCACCACCGGGCGCGCGGTCGCGCCCGTCGCCAGCAGCTCGGTGGCGAGCGTCTGCAGCCGGTCGCCGTCCCGCGCGACGAGCAGGAGGTCGTAGCCCCGGCGGGCGAGGGCGCGGGCATAGACCCTGCCGATACCTGAGGAGGCGCCGGTGACGAGGGCGAGGGGACGTGTGGGCATGCCTGTAAGATGATGTCCCGCCCGGGCCCCGTCGCCTGCAGACCGGGCCCCGGTTGGCTATTTTTCTGGTCTGCAACCTTTCCTCGTCTTTCCCCACAGTCTTCGGGAGTGCCAGCGGTGAAGATCGCCGTGTGCATCAAGCGCGTCGCCGACATGGGTGCGCGATTCCAGATCGGCGCCGACGGCGCCTCGGTGTCCGAAACGGGCATCAAGTACGACATGAGCGACTTCGACGAATGGGCCGTCGAGGCCGCCCTGCAGCTCAACGAGAAGCATGGCGGCGGCGAGGTCACCGTCATCTCGCTCGGTCCCGACGCGGCGCAGGAGACCATCCGCAAGGCGCTCGCGATGGGTGCCGACAAGGGCGTGCACCTGAAGGCCCCGGCGATCCCGTTCGACGGCTTCGCGATCGCCGAGGCGCTGGCGGCGGAGCTCCGGGATGGCGGCTACGACCTGATCCTCTTCGGCCGCATCGCGGTGGACAGCGCGGCGGGCGTGACCGGCACGATGGTGGCGGAACTCCTCGGGCTGCCGTGTGTGACCGCCGTCTCGAAGCTCGAGGTGACGGGCACCAGCGGCACCGGTGAGCGCCAGGTGGAAGGGGGCGTCGAGACGCTGTCGTTCCCGTTGCCGGCGCTGTGCACGATCGACCAGGGGCTGGTGACGCAGGCGCGCTACCCGAGCCTCAAGGGCATCATGGCGGCGAAGAAGAAGCCGCTCGAGAGCAAGCCGGCGCAGCTCGGCGCGATCTCGGTGAGCGTCTCGAAGATGGAACTGCCGCCCGAGCGGTCCGCCGGGCGCATCGTGGGTGAAGGTGCCGCTGCCGTGCCGGAGCTCATCCGGCTCCTCCAGACCGAAGCGAAGGTGCTCTGAGATGGCGAACAACATCCTCGTGGTCGCAGAGACCCGGAACGGTGACGTGCGGAAGGTCGCACTCGAAGTGGTGACGGCAGCGCGGGCGCTGGCGGATGGGCTGGGTGCCGAGGTGCACGCGATGGTGTTCGGTGCCGCCGGCATCGGCAGCGTCGCGGGGCGGCTTGGCGGCGCCGGCGCCGACGTGGTGCTGGTGGTGGAGCACGACGGGTTCGCGACCTACAACGCGGAGGCGGTGGCGGCGACGGTGGCCGCACAGGTCACCGCCGGCGGCTACCGCGCGGCGCTGTTCGGGGCCAGCGCGATGGGCCAGGATCTGGCGCCGCGCATCGGTGCCAAGCTGCGGGTGGGCGTGGCGGCCGACGTGGTGGCGGTGTCGGCCGACGGCGGCAGCATCACGGTCCGTCACCCGATGAACACGAACAAGGTGATCGCCACGATGGTGCTGTCGGCGACGCCGGCGCTGGTGAGCGTGCGGCCTGGCGCGGTGAGCGTGGGGGGCAGCGCGAAGGCCGGTGCGGTGCAGTCGCTGGCGCCGGCGATGGACCCGGCGGCCGGCCGCGTGAAGGTCACCGGCGTGACGCTCGGCGGCGGCGCGAAGCTCGACCTCGCGGAGGCCCCGGTGATCGTGAGTGGTGGTCGCGGCCTGAAGGCGGCCGAGCACTTCTCGCTGGTGGAGGACCTGGCGGCGGCGTTCGGGAACGCAGCCGTGGGGGCCACGCGCGCCGTGACCGACGATGGCTGGCGTCCGCACAGCGACCAGATCGGGCAGACGGGTCGCCAGGTGTCGCCGGACCTCTACGTCGCGGTGGGCATCAGCGGCGCGATCCAGCACATCGCCGGCATGCGCAACTCGAAGACGATCGTGGCCATCAACAAGGACAAGGATGCGCCGATCTTCAAGGTGGCCGACTACGGCATCGTGGGTGACGTGTTCGACGTCATGCCGGCGCTGACGGCGGCGGTGAAGGCCGCCCGCGCACAGCAGTGAAGTCGCGGGCACTGGGCGCGGTCGCCGCGACGATCGCGCTCAGCCTGCCCGTCGCCGCCCAGCGCGGCGACAGCACTGCGATCCTCCCCGAGATCCGGTCGGCGTCGTGGATTGCAGGCGCCCCCGGCGTGCTGCATCGCGCCTTCGTGGGTGACCTGCAGGTCGCGCTGGTGCTGCAGTCCGACGACGGCACCACCACGCCGCTGACCAAGGCCGACGTGACGCGCATGCGGCTGACCGAGGCGCGCGCGTTCGTGAACGCGATCCGCAACCTGCGCGCGAAGCTCACGCCGTACTCGGACGACATCCCCGATCCGTCCCCGGAACTCTCGGGCATGTATCCCACCGAAGGCGCGAGCATCGTCACCAGCCGCCTGCTGCTGCAGGATGACTGGCGTGCGATCGAGTCGCGACTCGGCGGGCCGATCGTCGCCGTGGCCCCGATGACGGGGTCACTGATCTTCGGTCGTGACACGATCGTGCCGCTGAGCCGCCGCAAGTCGGCACCGGCGGCGCAGTTCCTGGAACTCGCCGCCGGCGTGCTGATCCCGTACGGCAAGCGCGAGGATGCACTGGGCACCACGGTGCTGCGCTTCACGCCCACGGGCTGGCGTGTGGTGCCGCCCATGACCGAGGCCGAGCGCCGGGACCTCAATCGCCAGCCGGCCGAGGGGGCGGATGGTGCCGCCGACCAGACGGCCCGGACCAGCGTGACGCCACCCGCCGTCCTGCCGCCGTCGGCGGATCCGGTGCCGCCGCCCAGGCCATCGAAGCCGGTCACGAAACCCGCGAAGCCCTGACACACGCGCGGAACGCTGCCTCCGGACCGAGGGGGCGCGTATCTTCCGGCGATCCGGTCGGCGTGCCTGTGCGCCACCACACAGGATCCACTGAATCGGGCTTGCCATGTCAGGACAGAACGTCGCGTTCCTGATCGTCCTCGTGCTCGCGCTGGGCTTCTTCAGCTACAACATCCAGCGCCTGGTCAGCTACCTCCACCTCGGCCACGCCGAGGACCGGCTCGACCATCCGGGCACGCGATCGTGGAACCTGCTGACGATCGGCTTCGCGCAGACGAAGATCCTGCGTGAGCGCGGGGCGGGCCTCTCGCACGCCTCGGTGTTCTGGGGGTTCCTCGTCCTCTCGGCCGGCACGCTCGAGATGCTGCTGCATGGCGTGTGGCCGGGCTTCAGCCTCGACCGCATCCTGCCACGCCCGCTCTGGCAGCTGTTCATGCTGGCGCAGGAGGCGTTCGCGCTGCTGGTGCTGGTGGCGGTGTGCTGGCTGCTGTGGCGCCGCATCGTGGCCCCGCCGAAGCGGTTGCAGGGCAAGGAGATCCACAATGCCGAGGCGATCATCATCCTCTGCGTGATCGCGGGGCTGATGAAGTCGATGTACTGGACCGGCGCGTTCGAGTATGCCGCCGACGAGGCGCTCCGCGCGACGCAGTTCGGGTGGTTCCGGCCGATCTCCACCGCGCTGGGCGGCCTGCTCACGGGCTGGTCGGCGGGCGCGCTCAGCGTGGGCCACGCGGTCAGCTGGTGGCTGCACGCGCTGCTGATGCTCGGCTTCCTGAACTTCCTGCCGTATTCCAAGCACCTGCACGTGGTGAGCTCGCTGATCAACGTCTGGTTCAGCAACACCAGCGGGCCGGCGAAGATCGGCGTGATGCGCCCGATGGACCTCGAGGCGGAGGTGGAGCAGTTCGGCGCCAGCGACGTGGATCACCTGAGCTGGAAGAACCTGCTCGACGGCTACTCGTGCACGGAGTGCGGCCGGTGCACGGCGGCCTGCCCGGCGAACATCACCGGCAAGCCGCTCAGCCCGCGCAAGATCGTGGTGGACACGCGCCGGCGGCTGATGGAGAAGGCGCCGCTGCTGGTGGGGGAGCTGGACGTGCCGGGCAGCGCCGCGGCGCTGATGGCGGAGGAGGGGGCCGACACGCGCCTCGCGAACCAGCTCCTCGACAACTACATCACCGAGGACGAGCTCTGGGCCTGCACCAGCTGCCGCGCCTGCGTGACGGAGTGCCCGGTGAGCATCGACCAGCTCGACATCATCAACGAGCTGCGGCGAGGGCTGGTGCTGAACGAGGGGCGCTTCCCCGAGGAGGTACAGCCGACGTTCGAGTCGCTGGAGACGAACGCGTCCCCGTGGGCCTTCAGTCCGGCCGACCGTGCGCTGTGGGCGGAGGGGATGCACATCCCGACGATGGCCGAGGCGTTCGCCGAGGGGCGTCGCCCGGAGCTGCTGTTCTGGGTGGGGTGCATGGGCAGCTTCGACGACCGGGCGAAGAAGATCACGGTCGCCTTCGCGCGCATCCTGCAGGCGGCGAACGTGGACTTCGCGATCCTGGGCCAGGAGGAAACCTGCCACGGCGATCCTGCGCGCCGCCTGGGCAACGAGTACCTGTACCAGACGCTGGCCAAGGGCACCATCGAGACGCTGGACCGCTACGAAGTGAAGACGGTGGTGACGTTCTGTCCGCACTGCTTCCACCAGATCGGCAACGAGTTCCCGCAGCTCGGCGGCAACTACGAGGTGATCCACCACACCACGTACATCGAGCGGCTGCTGGACGCCGGCCAGGTGCCGCTGGACACGGAGCATGGCCAGCGCCTGAAGATGACGTACCACGACAGCTGCTACCTGGGCCGCTACAACGACGTGTACGACGCCCCGCGCAATGCGCTCAGGCGCGCGCTGCCGGTCATGACGCTGGTGGAACCGGCGCGCACCGAAAGCCGCGGCCTCTGCTGCGGCGCCGGCGGCGGCCGCATGTTCGTGGACGAGAAGGTCGGAAAGCGCATCAACGTCGAGCGCACCGAGGAACTCGTCGCGACGGGCGCGGACGTGATCGCGGTGGCGTGCCCGTTCTGCATGACCATGATGACCGATGGCGTCGCGAAGCTCGAATCATCCGCCGAGGTGCTGGACGTCTCCGAAGTCGTCGCGCGGCAGCTTTCTACACGCTCGTGAGATCCTGAACGGCGTGACGCAAAGGAGCCAAGGGCGCGAAGGACGCAAAGACAGCGGCCGTGCGCTTCAGGCGACGGTCGCTGCAGGCGAGGACGAACGTACTCGAGGGAAACTGCGGTGGCTGTTGCAGTTCCCATCAACCACTTGGACATTCGTGCGGGCCGAGCATCGCAGAGCGCGCAGGGCCGCCGTTCTTTGCGTCCTTCGCGCCCTTTGCGCCTTTGCGTCAAAGCTGTTCAAGATGCCCGAACATCACCGAGTGATGCGATACAAGGTGATCGTGTGAATGTGCGCGCCTGCCTCGATGGGCACCTTGGCCACGGTCTCGCAGCCGAGCGCGTGGGACGCACACCAGTCGGGGAGGGAGGCGGCGCCGACGCGGCCGGGGTCGGCGATCCAGCCTTCGCCCCTGGGGCCGAGTGACTGCGCCATCACGCGGGCGATGAGCGGCGCGTTGCGCTGCTCGTAGAGCACGTCGCTGGCGACGATCAGGTCGTAGCCGCGCAGGTCGGACGGCCAGGCGTTCCAGTCTGCACAGCGCACCGTGATGTCCACCTGCGCGTTGCGCCAGCAGTTGGCGCGGGCGAAGAGGGGACTGTCGGCGTAGTAGTCGGTGGCCGTGACCGTGAAGCCGGCGCGCACCGCCGCCGTGGCCACCGCGCCGCTGCCGCAGCCCAGCTCCAGCAGGGTTCGCCCCTCGCCGCGCAGGCCGCGGAGGAAACGCGCCAGCACCACCGCCGAGGGCCAGAGGTCGGCCCAGTAGGGCAGCCGGTCGTCGATCGCGAAGTCCTGCTCCGAGATCAGGTCGTCGGCGTTGGCGGGGTGCAGGATCTGCACGACCTCCTCGGCCGCGATCGTGACCGGCGACTCGATCGTGCGGAACCGCTCGCGCAGGTCGGTCTCGAGCTCGTTCACGGTCAATACGTCCACGGCACCGCCCGTTGCGGGAAGAATCCTGGCACGAGCAGCAGTGCGCGCACCGTGGCCCCGGCCGGAAGATACGACACATCGTGCGGCACGATCAGCAGCGCGGTCGCCGCGACCATCGAGGTCAGCATCCCCGACCCCTGCGGCCCGGTGAGGTGTGCCACGCCGTCCTCGTCCACCACCGCCCGCAGGAAGTGCGTGAGGCCGCCCGCGGTGGTCACCGGCGAGGCGAGTCGCACCGCCACCGCACTCCGCTCGGTCACCCCGTGGCGCCCCATGATGCGCAGCGCCGGCCGCACGAATACCTCGAACGTCACCAGCGCCGAGACCGGGTTGCCCGGCAGCCCGAACCAGGGCCGGCCGCCCAGCAGGCCGAAGCCGAAGGGC
The DNA here is from genome assembly GCA_020851035.1 of Gemmatimonadaceae bacterium. Lineage (NCBI taxonomy): Bacteria > Pseudomonadati > Gemmatimonadota > Gemmatimonadia > Gemmatimonadales > Gemmatimonadaceae > Gemmatimonadaceae bacterium. The sequence goes on from JADZDM010000001.1 coordinate 111,096, forward strand.
CCGCCGGGCCGCATCCGCACCCGCCAGAAGTCGAGCGTCGCGCCGAGCCGCTGCACCACGTCGCGCGTGTAGTCGAAGGCCCCGACGCTGATGCCGCCGCACGTCACCAGGGCATCGAACGGCGGCGCGCCCGTGATCCGCTCGGCGATGGCCGCCGGGTCGTCGCGGGCGATGCCAAGGTCCACCGGCTCGCCACCCGCCTCCTCGATCGCGGCCGCCAGCGCATAGCCGTTGGTGTCGATGATCCGCTGCCCTGCCAGCACCTCGTCGAAGCGGTCCACGTCCACCAGCTCGTTGCCCGACGTGAGGATCGCGATGCGGGGACGTCGTGCCACGCGCACCGCGCTGCGGCCCGCGGCAGCGGCGATGGCCACGTGTGGTGCCCGCAGCGTGTCTCCGGCCGAGAGCAGCGGCTGGCCCTGCATGAAGTCCTCGCCGCGCGGCCGGATGTTCGCACCGGCATCGCGGTCGCTGCGGATGGTGACCTGCAGCGCGCCGGCATCGGTGTCCTCCACCCGCACCACGCTGTCGATGCCGTCGGGCACCGGCGCACCGGTCATGATCCGCCACGCGGTGCCGCGCGGCACCGCGCCTGGCGCGCGGTCGCCGGCCGCGATCGTCCCCGCCACCGGTAGCGTGACCGGCGACTCCGCCGTCGCGCCGCGCACGTCGTCGGCGTGCACCGCATAGCCATCCATGGCACTGTTGCGCCACGCCGGGTGCGTGTGGCGTGCCTCGATCGTCTCCTGCAGCACGCGGCCGGCCGCCTCCCGCACCGGCACGGACTCCCACGCCACCGCGCAGTCCTCGGCCGTGCGCAGGATCCGCGCGACGGCCTCCTCCACCGGAAGGCGCGGCCCGCGCGCCGTCACGGGGCGCTGCGCCGCAGTGTCACCAGCCGCTCCAGCAGCAGGTCCTGGATCCGGTCGATCTCGCGATTGGGCACCGTGAAGTTGTTGGCGATGAGCGAGATGAGGAGGAGTTCGCCGTCGGCAGTGGTCACGTACCCCGACAGCGCACGGGCCTTGTCGATGGTGCCGGTCTTGGCCTGCACGCGCCCCTGCGCAACGCCGCGCATCCGGTTGCGCAGCGTGCCGTCCTGGCCCGCCACCGGCAGCGCATCGCGGTACACCGCGAACGTGCTGCTCCGCCGCATGGTATCGAGCACCTGCAGGATCGTGCGCGGCGTGACGTAGTCGTGACGCGAGAGCCCGCTGCCGTCACGCACCACCCGCCCGTCCGGACGGACGCCCCAGGCATCGAGCTGCCGCTCCACCACGCGTCGCGCGCTGTCCGGGGTGCCCGACCCGGTCACCTCGAGCCCCAGCGTGCGGTACAGCACCTCGGCGAGCTGGTTCTGCGAGAGTTTCTGCATGGCCGGCAGCACCGCGCTGAGCGGGAGTGACCGGAGCACCACCACGGTGTCGGGACCGACATCCTGGCGCCGCGCGGCGCCGCGCCCGCGCACCGTGATCCCGGCCCGGGTCAGCGCCTCGGTCACGGCCGCGACGTACGTCACGCGGTCGTCCGGCTGCGCCGCGGTGAACGCCAGGCTGTCGCCCGCGGCGATGCTGCCCCGCAACGCGATCCCCGGCACCGCCGCCGAGTCGCGCCACCACTCGACGTGCGGTGCGCCGCTGCCTGCCGCACGCACGGTGACGGTGGAACGCAGCACGGGTGTCGTGCGCGCCGGCGCCGTGACCACGCACGCCGCGCGCCCGGGCCGCGCACACCCGGTGACGTGCACCTCGGTGAAGCCCTCGTTGAACAGCAGCTCCGTCACGCCGGCGCCGTAGTCTTCGGCCAGGTCGTCCCAGTCCCAGCCGTAGCCGTGGGGGCTGCCCGGAAAGGCCTGCGTCGGCGAAGGACGCACACGGCCGGTGATGTGGCGCACACCGGCCGTGCGCAGTGCCGCGACCAGCGGGTCGAAGCCGCCCAGTGCGGCGCCGCGCAGCGCGGTCGAGATGCTCGGATCGCCGGTGCCGGTCACGACCAGGTCACCGCGCAGTTCGCCGCGCACGATCGGCCCCGTGCGCGTGAACGTGGTGCGCCACTGGTAGCCGGGGCCGAGCGTCGCGAGGGCGACGGCTGCCGTGAGCAGCTTCTGGTTCGACGCCGGCATCACCAGCCGGTCGGCGTGCACGCTGGCGAGCGTGTCACCACGCTGCGGCGCGACGACGAGGATCCCCCAGTGTGCATTGGCGAACTGCGGCAGCGCCACCAGCGAGTCGACGAACGGCTGCAGCAAGAACGGCGCGGACGGGGATGGCGGTGCGGCCGGTACCGGTGCGGCGGGTACCGGTGCGGCGACCGGCGACGGGATGGCCGCCGGCGCGGGCGCCGTCGCAGCCACGGGCACGCTGCGGCTGCTGCAGCCCGCCAGCAGCAGCACGGGTGCCGTGAGGAGGCAACGCAGTCGGGGCATCACGTCAGGGCGAAGTCCGGGGCAGCCAGGCCAGCGCGCGGCGCAGGTCGTCACGCGTGTTCACGTTGTGGAAGATGCGCTCCGCCTCGGCGTCGCGCAGGTGCTCCGCCACCGGCCAGCGCACGCCACGCACGGCGTGCAGGAGTGCGTGGCCGGCACGTTCGTTCGCCGCGAGCAGCGTGGCCGCGCTGGCGGCGCATGACGGCGCCCAGGCGGCGCAGAGCGGCTCGGCGGTGCCGTCGGGGTGCACGGGCACGCAGGCCGTGGCGCCGGCTTCCACCACCCGGGCCAGTGCCGCGAGGAGTGCGGTGGTCACGAACGGCAGGTCCCACGCGCAGACGATCACCGTCGCATCGCCGGCAGCCTGGAACGCAGCGGCGAGCGCGGCGAGCGCGCCACGCCCCGGCACCGCGTCCGGCACCGCGTCCGGCACCACCCGTAACGCGGGGAACCAGCCCACGGCGTCCGGATCGTTCGCCGCCACGATCACCTCGTCGCCGTTCCGGTCGCAGCAACCCTGCAGTGCGGCCAGGGCGCCGTCACACAGGCGGCCGTCGCCGAATGGCGCGAGGCCCTTTGGCGCGCCGCCGAACCGCGTGCCGGCACCGCCGGCGAGGAGGACACCGCACCGCCGGCGACGCCCGCTGGTCACGCCGGCTCGAAGGTCGCGCTGAGCGTGGAGTCCTCGGCCACCACCACGCGCGTCACCTGCACACCCTCCGGCAGTCGCGCCTGCACGCAGCCGGCGATGAAGCGCGCCAGTTCCTCCCCGGTCGGTACGAGCCCCTGCACCTCGTCGAACTCCGGGAGGTCGAGGTTGATGTTGCGGTGGTCGAAGCGCGCGCGGACCTCCTCCTGCAGCACCCGGTCGAGCAGGCCGAGGTCGACCAGCATGCCGGTGGAGGCATTCACCGCACCGGTCACGCTCACGTCGCAGGTGTAGCTGTGCCCGTGGTAGTTCGGGCGGGCGCAGAGGCCGAAGGCGGCCTCGTTGGTCGCCTCGTCCCACTGCGGTCGCCGGTAGCGGTGGGCGGCCGCGAACTGCACACGCCGCGTGAGCGTGGTGCGCCCGGTCATCGCCGCCCGATCTGCCGTGTGAGGCCGAGCGTGAGCAGGGTGTTGCGCGTCCAGCTGCTCTTCGCCGTGGTGATGCGCGGCACGCCGACGGTACTGTCGCGGAAGGTCTGCGGGTACGGCACGCTGTAGAAGTGGTTCGACAGGTCGGCCCGCAGCGTCCACCGCGACGTGAGCGGGGCGTACTTCACGCCGAATCCGAGCACGGGGCTGAAGCGGGTGCCGAACCGGAACTGCGACGAGTCGCTGACTTCGCGGTTGTCGGTCACGAGCCCGACACCGGCCGTCACGCTCGGGATCAGCGAGCGCCAGCTCCGGTTGCCGGTGAGCAGCAGCGTGAAGGCGGCATCCCACATCCACAGCGGCTGCGACACGTGCCCGCCGATGCGTTGTGCGGCCGGGAGGCCGGGTTGCAGGATGTCGCGGCCGGCCGACTGGCGCAGCACGGTGGAGGTGAAGGCGAGCGGGCTGGCGCCAAGGTTCACGTCGTAGCGGAGGCCGTACACCATGCCGCCACGCGGGGCGGCGCCGACCTTGTCCTTGCCGCCGAGCGACTGCCCGACGATGAGCGACACGTCCTGGCGCTTCTCGACGTCACGGAACGGGCTGTTCTCGGGCAGGTTGCCCACCTGTGCGCGCAGCGCCGGCGCGCAGGTGGCGAGGGCGACGAGGGCGCCGGCGACGAGGGTGCGACTGCGGCGAGCCGTCATGCCGGCACCGCGGCAGCGCGGAGGGAGCGCCCGGACATCTCGGGCGGCACGGCCAGGCCGAGCAGGTCGAGCACGGTGGGTCCGACATCACAGAGGGCACCACCCGCACGCAGCGGGACGGCACCGGCAGCATCGACGATGAGCAATGGAACGGGATTGGTGGTGTGTGCCGTGTGCGGGGCGCCCGTGAGCGGGTCCACCATCACGTCGGCGTTGCCGTGGTCGGCGGTGAAGATCACGATCGCATTGCCGGCGTCTGCCGCGACGAGGATGCGGCCGATGCACTCGTCCACGGCCTCCACCGCCGCGATCGCCGCGGGGAGCGAACCGGTGTGCCCGACCATGTCGCAGTTGGCGAAGTTGCAGAGCATGAAGTCGTAGGTCCGGTGCGCCAGCGCGTCGACGAGCCCGTCGCAGATGCCGCGCGCGCTCATCTCCGGCTGGAGGTCGTAGGTCGCGACCTTCGGACTCGGCACCATGCGGCGCTCCTCCCCGGCGAACGGCGTCTCGCGCCCGCCGTTGAAGAAGAACGTCACGTGCGGGTACTTCTCGGTCTCGGCGGTGCGGAGCTGCGACATGCCGGCGGCCGCGATCACCTCGCCCACCATGTTCGTGAGCTGGGCCGACGGGAACGCGACGGGGTACGTGAAGGTGGGGTCGTACTCCATCATCGTCGTGACCGAGAGTCGCGGCCGGCCGTCGATGGAGAAGCCGGTGAAGGCCGGCGATGTCAGCGCGTCGCAGAGCTGCCGCATGCGGTCGCTGCGGAAGTTGAAGCAGATCACCACGTCACCGTCGGCGAGACGGGGGGCGGCGGCACCGGAGGCATCGTGGAGCACGAAGGGTTCGATGAACTCGTCGGTGGTGCCGGCGGCATAGGCCGCCGCGAGCGCGGGGCCGACACCATCGGCGGTCACCGCGGTGCCGATCCCGGCCACCATGGCCTGGTACCACTTGCCGGTGCGCTCCCATCGGTGATCACGGTCCATGCCGAAGTACCGCCCGCCGAGCGTGGCGAGTACGGCGCGCCCCGGATACTTCGCGATCTCCGCCTGCGTGTCGGCCAGGAATCCCCGCCCCGAGGTGGGTGGCGTGTCTCGCCCGTCGAGCAGGCCGTGCACCGCCACGCGGCCCACCTGCTCCCGGCTGGCGAGGTCGAGCAGGGCGAAGAGGTGCTTGTCCAGCGCGTGCACCCCACCGTGACCAAGCAGCCCGATCAGGTGCAGGGTGACACCACGGGTGGCGGCGTCACGGCATGCGGCCACCAGGGCCGGGTTGTGGAAGAACGCCCCGGTCTCGATCGCGGCGCCGATGCGGACGAGGTCCTGCTCCACCACGCGGCCGGCGCCGAGGTTCATGTGGCCGACCTCGCTGTTCCCCATCTGCCCTTCCGGCAGTCCCACCCGGCGGCCGCTCGCTTCCAGCAGGGTGTGGGGCACCGATCCCATCAGCCGGTCCCAGTTCGGGGTGTCGGCGAGCGCGATGGCGTTGGCGGTGGTTTCGTCGCGGTACCCCCAGCCGTCGAGCACGACGAGGGCGACGGGGCGGGCGGAAGGCGAGGGCATGGATACTGGGTGGGGCGGGGTAGTAATGTCGTCACCATGACGTCTGCTGAATGTACCCCCCGCCGATGGGCGCTACCATCGACCGTCCGGCCACTCGTGGCTGGCTACACGCTGGCATGCCTGATGTTTCTTCCGGTGCGGGCGCAGGCACAGGTTCCGGCGCCGGTGGTCCGGCCGGCGGACTCGACGGCGGTGAAGTTCGTGAGCCCCGCGACCATTCCGCTCCGTCCCGCCACCCGCGCCGACATCCGCACGTCCCCGGACGGCGCGGTGATGGGGACCGTGGTGAATCCCGGCACGATCATCCCGCTGGCCCGGGAGCGCGGCTGGGTCCGGGTGCGGATGGAGGGGTGGGTGCGGGAGGCCGACCTCCTGCCCGTCGACTCGTCGCTCCGTACGGCCCTCAGCGCCGCCGACCTGCGCGCGGATCCGGAAGGGTCCCGCGGCAAGCTCGTGCGCTGGAAGGTGGAGGTGCTGGCGTTCCAGCGCGCCGACGCGCTCCGCCGCGAGCTGAGCGTGGGTGAGCCGTACCTGCTGGCGAGGGGTCCGGCGGGGGAGAACGCGATGCTCTACCTTGCCCTCCCCGCGGCCCTGGTGGAGGAGGCACGGAGCCTCGCCCCGCTCGCCGTCATCCAGGTCACGGCCCGCGTGCGGAGTGGCCGCTCCGCCCCCACGAACGTGCCGATCCTCGACGTCGAGTCGATCACCACGCCATGACGGACCTGCCCCGCACGCCCGCGACCCGCCCGGTGGCCGGCTTCGTCATCGCCGGCGTGCTGCTGCTGGGTGCCGGTGCCGCCGTGCCCGTGCTCCGGGCCCAGCGGGAGTCGCTGGCGGCCGAGGCGGCCGCGCTGCGCGCGGCGCAGGCAGGCGCCGTGCAGCTCCGCGACTCGCTGCAGGGGCTGACCGGCACGGCCCGCGCGACGCTCGCGCTGGAACGTGCCCGTGCCGGCGCCCGCGCGGAGCCGAAGCTCCATCTCGTGATCGCCGTGGACAGCGGCACGGTGGCCCTGGTGCGTGACGGCATCACACTGCGGTCCATGCCGGCACGCTTTCGCGGCGGCGCACCGGCCACCGGTTCCCAGACGATCGCCCGGATGATCGAGACGGCACCCGAGGTGGCGGCACCGACCGTGGATTCGCTCGGCAACCGGATCGCCGCGCCGCCGGCCGAGCGGAAGGTGCAGCGGGTGGCACTCTCCGATGGCACACACCTCGAGGGGGGCGATGCCGCCGCCGCGCTGCTCGGCGGCACCGAGCCTGGCTCCGGGCCGCGCACCATCATCATCTCGCGCCGCGACTTCAACGCGATCCGGCCGAACCTGGTGCGTGGGATGCCCGTGGTGCTGTTCTGATGCACGCCGTGTCCCGGTTCCTCACGCAGGGCGGATGGGCGGCGTGGTGCGTGAGTGCCCTCGCGCTCGGCGCCACCGGCGCCGCCGGCTTCGAGGGGGTGCGCACGGCGCAGGCGGCACAGGTGCGCAACGCCGCGCGCGACGATGGCGCGCGGGATGCCGCAGCGATCACCCGGATGCGCGCCGGCCTCACCGCGCTCGGGGACTCGGTGCGTGTGGCGCAGCGCAGCGGCCTGCCGTCCGATGGCCGGCCCGTCATCATCGTGAGCCTCACCGACAACCGGCTCTGGGTGCGCGACGCCGGCGTGGAGCTCTTCACCACGCGCGTGGCGAGCGGCAGCGGCCGCACGCTGATCGGGCAGGGGCGCAACCAGAAGTTCAAGTTCGACACGCCGCGCGGCATGCTCACGGTCAAGAGCAAGGAGACGGCACTGGCCTGGGTGCCACCGGACTGGCACTTCGTGGAACAGGCGGGCAAGCGGGGACTCGGCATCCTGCGCATGAAGCGCGGGCAGGTGATTCCGGTGTCGGATGGCGTGATCACCACGCGCGGCAGCGAGGTGGTCAAGCGGCATCGTGACGGGAGCGTCCGGGCGCTCACGGCCAGCGACGGGCGTGAGCTCGCCGCGGGCGGCCGCATCATCATCCCGCCGTTCGGCACCAACGCGCGCCGCTACAAGGAGATCCTCGGCACCCATCGCCTCAACCTCGGCGACGGCTACGCGCTGCACGGCACGAATGCCCCGAACACCATCGGGCGCAGCGTGAGCCACGGCTGCGTGCGACTGCGCAACGAGGACATCGAGACGCTGTACCGCATGATTCCCGTCGGCACCGCGGTGTACATCTATTGAGGTCGATCCACTGGTGCCGTGCCGTCGGGCTGGCTGCACTCGTCACCGCGGCGACCGCCTGCGTCTCGACCGGGCGTCGCAGCTGTGGTGACGTGAATGCCGGCATCGCCCTGCTGCATCTGCGCAGCGTGACCGATTCCGTGGCCGACGCCGTCGGGCGCGCCGGCGACTCGTCCGCTACCGTGCTGCGCTCGACGCTGCAGGATGCCGTGGACCGCACCGCCGCGCTCGATGCGTGCGGCAGGCTGTCGACGGCGGCGCTCCTCCGTGAGGCGGGGGCCATCGCACTCACCGCGTCGCGGGCCGGGACCGGATCGCTCGAGCAGGCCTACCGGTGGGCGCGCCGTGCGGTGGTGCTCGACGGGTCGGACCGCGGCTCGTGGCGCGTGCTCGCCGAGAGCTGGGATGAGCTGCAGGTCGCGGAGAACCGCCCCCAGTGGTTCGGCACCGTCATCGCCTGCGCGCCCGGCGCCACCGGCCGCTGCGAGCTGGCGCCGCTGGACAGCGCGCGGGTGAGCGAGGCGCAGCGGGTGGAACTCGGGTTGCGCACGGTGCAGCAGCAGCGTGAGCGCCTCGACGTGCTCAATCGCGAGCGCCGTGGCCCCGAACGGCGCCCGCCGTCACGCCGCGGGTCCTGATCGGGCGTTCAGGCTCCTGACCCCTCGCGCCACGGTTCAGGTCAGGACGTGACCCCGGCCGTCCGACACTCGTGTAGCAACTGCGACACGGGAGGCGCGGATGATGACACGGACATGGATGCTGGGAATCGCGGCGGCGGCACTCGTCGCCGGCCACGAGGCTGCCACGGCGCACGCGGCGGCACGGCCGGTGTTGCGCCTGCGCCGCCTGGTTCCACTGGTCGACGACTCCCTCCTCGGCCACAGCCGCAAGCTGCGCGCGCGATTCCTGCCCGCGCCCGCCGCCCGTGAGCTGACGGCGGCACTGGATGAGATCCGTGCCGATCTCGCGGCCGATGCGCCGCGTGATGGCGTCGCCTCGCTCCAGGTCCTGCCGATCGTCCCCTTCCACTCGAAGGTGGATGGGTGGATGGGGATGTACCGCATGGGCTTCTGGCCCGGCGAACAGGGCACCGTGCGTGGCGCGGCATACGGCAATCCGTCCGGCTTCATCGAGGTCACGCCGGCGAATCGCGACCTGCGCGTGTCGGAGCACTTCCGCCTGCGTGACTTCGTGACGAAGGACCAGGCCGCCGTGTGGCCGAAGTACCTCGTGCTCCGCGAACCGCTGCTGGACAAGCTGGAACTGGTGATCGACGAGCTCCAGTCGATGGGCTATCCCGCGCGTCGACTGCAGGTGATGAGCGGCTTCCGTCATCCGTTCTACAACGACCAGGGCGTGGGACGTGGCGGCCGGGCACGTGAGAGCAGGCACCAGTACGGCGACGCGTCCGACGTGTTCGTGGACGACGATGGCGACGGCCGGATGGACGACCTCGACGGAGATGGACGCATCACGGTACTCGATGCCGACCTGCTGGTCCTGGCGGTCGAACGCGTCGAAATGGCACATCCCGAGTTGACGGGCGGTATGGGGCGTTATCATGCAACACATGCGCACGGACCATTCGTCCACATCGACGTCCGCGGAAACCCGTCCCGATGGGGTGGGGCGTAAGCCCACGCAGATCGGCCTGATCGGGCTCACACACGCCGATCCGGTCCACGATGACAACCGCCCGCTGCAGGCCGCGCCACCGGGCAACGACCGGCGGCGCGTGGCGAAGCTGGCGGCGCTCGTGCTGGTGCCCTGTGCGATCGCGTTCGCGGTGCACCGCGGCAGCGAACCCGAGGGGCTCGAGATGGCCGAGGCACGGGCCTCGGGGTTCGGGCCGGCGCCGGTGAGCGGCGCCCCCGGCACCGCGCTGCCCGCGGGCCAGGGCCTCCCGCGCCGCGCCTTCGCCGCCGGCAGTTTCGGGCACAGCAACGCGGTCCGGATCCGGACCTCTCTGCCCGGCGAACTGATCGCGATGCCACTGTCGTTCGCCGGCGAGACCGACGGCGTCCAGAGCCAGTGGATCTCGTTCGACGGCAAGCCGAACGACGGGGTGGTGCCGTGGCGGCAGGATGGCGCCGTGCGCACACCAACGCGGCCGGGGGCGTACTGGCTCGTGCTCTCGCGTGGTGGCGCGAGTGACACGGTGGCCGACCTCGCGCTCTTCGTCGAGGTGCCGATGCCGAACAAGATGGCCACCGGCATCAACGGCTATCACCTGGGGCGCTGGCCGAAGGCGGCGGAGAACATCGTGCCGCCCGGCTTCATCGAGGTGAACCAGCGCATCGCCGACTTCCCGCTGTCGCCCCACCTGAAGATGAGCGACTTCGTGGTGCACGACGCGCAGGAAGGGTTCCCGAAGTACCTGCACGTGCGCGGCCGGCTGCTGGACAAGCTCGAGCTGACGATCGCGGAGATCGCGCAGATGCGCGGGCGTCCGGTCTCGGCGCTCACGCTGCACGTGGCCAGCGGGTTCCGCAGCCCGGCGCACAACGGCGGCCTCTCGGGCAGCGCGCAGGACAGTCGTCACATGTATGGTGACGCCGCCGACATCGCCATCGACGCCAACAGCGATGGCGCGCTGAGCGAGATCGATGCCCGCCTGGTGGCCGCTGCCGCCGAGGCGGTCGAGCGGAAGTATCCGGACCTGGTCGGCGGCATCGGGCTCTACATCACGCCGGATGGTGGTGGGTGGCCGTACGTGCACATCGACACCCGCGGGGTGCGCGCGCGGTGGCGCGGCGGCGCGCGGCGCGGAGCGCCGGTCGACTCGCTCCCGGCCGACGCCACCTTCGACTCGGTGCCGGTGGTCGTGCCGCCGGTGGCTGCGGTGCCCGCGCGCACCGATTCCGCAGGCCGGCCCGCCGGAGGCCTGCCCGCCGGGACGCCGCCGGCGCAGCGTGTGCCGGCCTCGACAGATCCGAAGGGAGTCGCGCCACCGTCCGGAGCCGCGACCCAGCCGACCCCCGTCGCAGCGGCGACACCGGCCGCGACACCGGCGTCGACACCAGCGGCACCCGCTGCGCGTAGGAAGGGGGCCAGCCCGACCGGTGCGGTGCGCAGCGGCAGCGCCGCCGCTCGCAACGGCCGCCGGAAGCCCTCGGCGTCGCCGCGACCGGCAGCCGACGACCCGTTCTCCAGCGCCGCGCGACGGTTCCGGGCCACGCGGCCCTGAACGGCGGCGCGCGGACGGGGTAGCATTCGTCGCACTGCCACGTACCTCCCGCCACCTGTCGTCATGCCGCTGAGTCCCTACCTGCGCGATCGCCTGCTCGCCCGCTTCGAGACCATGTCCGACGAGCGCGCCTTCCAGGTGCTCGACTACGTCGAGTTCCTCGAGTCGAAGTACAGCCGGATCGAGGCACCGACCGGCGCCGCCGGCCTGCTCGCCAAGCTTCAGGAGACCGTCGAGGACGGGCTGCGCGCCGGCAAGGTGTCCGCCACCAGCGTGGCCGACACTCTCGGCTTCATGCAGAAGGCCGTTGGCGTGCTGAGCGGTGTGGCGGCGGCCGGGCAGAGCGTCGCGACCGACCTCGCCGGCGCCGCCAGCCGGGCGGCCCGCGCCGCCAGTGGTGAGACGCCGCCGACGCCGCCCACGTCGCCCGCTTCCGGCGCCGGCGAGGGGCCGGCCCGATGACGCCATCGGGGCGGGGGCGCGACGTGCGCGGCGTCGGCTCGGCTGGCGATCGGCGCCTTGGCATTCCGGACGTGGGCCGCGGCGCACCGCCGGAGTCCGACGCCGGCCGGGCTGCCGGCTGGACGCCGCCGGCGAAGGACCGCCCGGAGGGTGGCCCGCGCACCGGCGCACGCCGGACGGTGACGTCGGCAATCCGTGAGATCCCGCACTACCTGCGGCTGCTGTGGGGGCTGGCGCGTGATTCCCGGGTGGCGGCGGTGGACAAGCTCCTGGTCGTGGCGGCGGCGCTGTACATCGTCAGCCCCATCGACGTGATCCCCGACTTCATCCCGTTCCTGGGGCAGGTGGACGATCTCTACCTGCTGATCCTGGCGCTGCAGCGGATGGTGAGCCGCGCGGGTCGCGGGGTGTTGCGTGATCACTGGACCGGGCATCCCGACGCGCTCGGCGCGCTGAACCTGTCGGCGACGCTGGCCGCGGCGGCCTTCTTCCTGCCGCCGAGCATCCGGCGCCGGGTGCGGCGCGCGCTGCGGGGCTGAGGCGACGGGGCAGCGGCGGGCCCGGGTGCGGCGGCTCCGATACCGGAGTCGGCGGTGCATCCACTAGTTTTCGAGATGGCAACCACGTCTCGCAGCTCCAGCCCGAGTCCCGTCCGCGGCAGCATCGCGCCCGACGGACAGTCCACGGCCCCGGTGGGCCGGATGCGCGTCCGCGAGGACGACGCCCTCACCTTCGACGATGTGCTGCTGGTGCCGGCGCACTCGCTGGTCCACCCGAAGGAAGTCGTCACGCAGAGCCGGTTCACCACCGGCATCACGCTGAACGTGCCGCTCATCGCCGCGGCGATGGACACGGTCACCGAGAGCGAGATGGCGATCGCGATGGCGCGGGCGGGCGGCATCGGGGTGGTGCACAAGAACATGTCGATCGACCGGCAGAGTGCCGAGATCGACCGCGTGAAGCGCAGCGAGAGCGGCATCATCCGCAACCCGATCACGCTCACGCCGGAGGCGTCGCTGCGCGAGGCGGTGAAGCTGATGCAGCGCTTCCGGATCAGCGGCGTGCCGATCGTGGACAACGAGGGCCGGCTGGTGGGGATCCTGACCAACCGCGACCTGCAGTTCGAGCGTGCGCTGGACCGGCCGGTGGGCGATGCGATGACGCGCGAGCGGCTGGTGACGGCGGCGCCCGGCACGACGCTGGACGAGGCGGAGCGGATCATGGGCGAGCGCCGCGTCGAGAAGCTGCCGGTGGTGGATGCCGACGGCCTGCTGCGCGGGTTGATCACGGTGAAGGACATCCACAAGCGCCGCCAGTTCCCGAATGCGAACAAGGATGCCGAGGGCAGCCTGCGGGTGGCGGCGGCAATCGGCGCAGGTGGCGACTATCTCGAGCGGGCCCGCGCGCTGATCGATGCCGGCGCCGACGTGCTCTGCATCGACACCGCGCATGGGCACAGCGATGCGGTGCTGCAGGCCACCTCGCGGGTGCGCAACGCCTTCCCCGGCACGCAGCTGGTGGTGGGCAACATCGCCACCCGCGAGGGGGCGGCGGCGCTGGTGGAGCGCGGCGTGAATGCGGTGAAGGTGGGGGTCGGCCCGGGGTCGATCTGCACCACGCGCGTGGTGACGGGCGTGGGCGTGCCGCAGCTCACCGCCATCTTCGACGCGATCGAGGGGGCGGGTGACGTGCCCGTGATCGCCGACGGCGGCATCAAGTACTCGGGGGACATCGTGAAGGCGCTGGCGGCGGGTGCGTCGAGCGTGATGATGGGCTCCATGCTGGCCGGCACCGAGGAGAGCCCGGGGGAGACGATCCTGCTGGAGGGGCGCCGCTTCAAGACCATCCGCGGGATGGGATCGCTCTCGGCGATGCAGGACGGCAGTGCCGACCGGTACTTCCAGGACGGCGAGATGAGCGCCCGGAAGCTGGTGCCGGAGGGGATCGAGGGCCGGGTGCCGTACAAGGGCCCGGTGGCGGACGTGCTGTTCCAGATGGTGGGCGGGCTGCGCAGCGGCATGGGCTACGTGGGGTGCGCGAGCATCGACGCCCTGCGGACGGAGAGCCAGTTCGTCCGGATCACGTCGGCCGGTCTCCGCGAGAGCCACCCGCACGACGTGACCATCACCCGCGAGTCCCCGAACTACACCAAGTGAAGCGTTGATGAGGGTTCACCGGCGCGATTGACATACCGGTTACTCGCGTGTGACCTTGCGGCGTCTTTGTGCCCCCCGCCCCCCGGCGGGGGGCATCCCTCACACCCTGACGTGCAGGCCTCATGGGACTCTGGTCCAAGAAGAGCATCACCGCGCTCCAGGCCGAAGCAGGCAATGAAGCCGATGGCCTCAAGCGCACGCTGGGGGCCCTGAACCTCACGCTGCTCGGCATCGGGGCGATCATCGGCGCCGGCATCTTCGTGCTGACGGGCAATGCGGCGGCGAACTATGCCGGCCCGGCCGTCACCATCTCGTTCGTGCTGGCCGGCCTGGGCTGCCTGTTCGCGGGCCTCTGCTACGCCGAGTTCGCGAGCATGATCCCGATCGCCGGCTCGGCGTACACGTACAGCTACGCCACGATGGGTGAGGGGGTCGCCTGGTTCATCGGCTGGAACCTGATCCTCGAGTACCTGTTCGCGGCATCGACCGTGGCGGTGGGCTGGTCGGGCTACTTCAGCGCCTTCCTGTCCGAGCTCGGCCTGCACATCCCGGCCTCCCTGGCGGCGGCGCCGCTGACGGTGCAGGGCAGCCACAACGTCGTGCGTGCCTTCACCTGTGTCGACCCGGTGACGGGGTCCACGGTGATCGACCCCGCGACGAAGGTCGCCCAGGTGTTCGCCGATCGCGCCGCCTGCGTGTCCGGCGGGTACAACGCCATCGACGGCCTGATCAACCTGCCGGCCGTGCTGCTCATCGTGGCCATCACGCTGCTGCTGGTGCGCGGCGTGCAGGAGTCGGCGTCGTTCAACAACCTGATGGTGATGATCAAGACCACCATCGTGGTGCTGGTCATCGGCTTCGGCTTCTTCTACGTGAAGAAGGAGAACTGGACGCCGTTCATCCCCGACAACACCGGTGAGTGGGGCAAGTTCGGCTGGTCGGGCGTGCTGCGCGGCGCCTCGGCGGTGTTCTTCGCCTACATCGGCTTCGATGCCGTGAGCACCGCGGCGCAGGAGGCCAAGAACCCGCAGCGTGACCTGCCCATCGGCATGATCGCCTCGCTGCTGATCTGCACCGTGCTCTACATCCTGATGGCACTGGTCATGACCGGGCTGGCCCCGTACACGGCCCTCAGCGTGCCGCACCCGGTGTCGGTGGCCATCAGCGCCGTGCCGTCGCTCCGCTGGCTCGAGTACCTCGTGAACATCGGCGCCATCGCCGGCCTCTCGAGCGTGGTGCTCGTGATGCTCATGGGCCAGCCGCGCATCTTCTTCACGATGTCGCGCGACGGCCTGCTGCCGCCGCTGTTCGGCCGCGTGCACCCGAAGTACCGCACCCCCGCCACCTCGACGGTGATCGTCGGCGTGGTGGCGATGCTGATCGCCGCCTTCTTCCCGGTCGGCCTGCTCGGCGACCTGGTCTCGGGCGGCACCCTGGCCGCCTTCGCGACGGTCTGCATCGGCGTGCTGGTCCTGCGGAAGCGCTCGCCGGAGCTCCCGCGCCCGTTCAAGACGCCGCTGGTGCCGCTGGTGCCGCTGCTCGGTGCCGGCGCCACCCTCGGCATGATGGCCACGCTGCCGGGCCTCACCTGGGCGCTCCTCACGGCGTGGACCACCGTCGGCGTGACCGTGTACCTCGTCTACGGCCGCAAGAACTCGACGCTGGGCAAGGCGGAAGATCGCGCCGCCATGGCAAGAGGCGACTGACCGCCCGGATTCCCACGCTGTCCCAGATCGGCGCCCGGGCTTCCGGGCGCCGCTCTCTTTTCACTCACGACATGCCGCACACCCACGACCTCCTCGCTGTCCCCGCTGATCGCGTCACTGCGATCCGCGAGCTTGCCGCCGGCCTGCACGAGGGCATGACGATCGCGCTCTCCACGCACGTCAATGCCGATGGGGACGGCTGCGGGTCGGAGGCGGCGCTCTCGCGCCTGCTGGCGCTGCGCGGCATCGCCACCCGCATCGTGAACCCCACGCCGTGGCCGACGATGTACCGGTTCCTGCTGGGCGGGCCGGTGCAGGACTGCTCGCCCCTTGGCGCGGCCGCGCTCCGCGACCCCGCCATCACCGGCCTCGGCGTGCTGGACATCAGCGACCTGCGCCGGCTCGGCAACCTCGCCGAGGCCGTGCGCGAGATGACGGTGCCGAAGTTCTGCATCGATCACCACATCCCCGGCGACGAACCGCCAGCGCCGGTGCTCGTGGCCGACACCCGCGCCTCGGCCACCGGGGAGCTGGTCTACGACGTGGCACAGGTGCTCGGGCTGCCGATCGACATGGAGACCGCCACCGCGCTCTACATCGCCATCCTCACCGACACCGGCGGGTTCCGCTTCAGCAACACCACCCCGCGGGTGCACGCGATCGCCGCCGAGCTGCTGGCCCGCGGCGTCGACCCGGAGCTGATGTATCGCCGCGTGTATGCCTCGCAGAGCCCGGGCCGCGTGCGGCTGCTGGCCGAGGCGCTGCAGTCGCTCGGGGTGGAGGAGAACATCGGGCTGAGCTGGCTCTCGCTCCCGGTGGGCGCCAAGGAGCGCTACCACGTGAGCAGCGAGGAGATGGACGGGATCGTCGAGCATCCCCGCTCCATCGCCGGCACGCGGCTGGCGATCTTCTTCCGCGACCTCGGGCATGGCCGCGTGAAGATCTCGTTCCGCAGCTCGGGGAACGTGGACGTGAACGCGCTCGCGAAGCAGTTCGACGGGGGCGGTCATGCCAAGGCGAGCGGGGCGCTGGTGCTCGGGTCGCTGAAGGAGGTCGAGGCGCGCGTGCTGCAGGCCGCGCGCGCCGTCCTGGCCGACACGCCGCACGACTTCACGCCCCCCGTGCCGCACGCCAGCGGCGCGGTGACGGAATAGCCCGCCGGCCCTGCCGATGACGGAGTTCGCCGCCGCGCTGCTGCTTGCCCTCATCGCGCTCGGCGGCGCGGGCTACTGCTCGTGGCTGTACTCGCGCTTCCGCAAGCCGTACTACGCCTGGTGGTGCGCGAGCTGGCTGCTGTACGCGGTGCGCGTGGGCGTGATCATCGGCTTCCTGCGCACGGAGCAGAGCGGGTGGCTGTTCTGGCACCAGGTGCTCACCGGCTGGACCGCGCTCGGCTTCCTGGCTGCCGGCCTGAGTTTCTCGCGCGGCCTCAAGGTCACGCCCTGGCTCGGGGTGCTCGCCCTGTTCCCGGTGGTCTGGAGCTACGTCGCGATCTTCGTGCTGGACAGCTTCACGCTGGCCGTGGTGCCGGCCATCGCGTTCCTCAGTGCGGCCACGCTGACGACCGGCGTGAGCTTCGCGCGACATGCGCGACGCACGGGATCCCCGGGGGCCTGGACTCTGGCGGTGGCCTTCACGCTCTGGGCGGTGCACCACCTCGACTACCCGATGCTGCGCGCGCGGGGGGCGTGGGTACCGTGGGGCTACTACCTGGACATCCTCTTCATCCTGGCGGTGGTGGCCGGGATCGGCCTGCTGGTGATCGACGACCTGCGACGCGGCCTGGAGGCGCTGTCACGGCTCTCGGCCGACGTGCAGGCCAGCGCCCGCGGTGATGCGGTGGTGGCCGCGCTGCTGGAGCGGCCGCTCCGGCTGCGCGGGGTGAGCGGCACGGCACTGTTCGAGGTGGCCACCGCGGCGGTGCTCGACGGCGCCGGTCGCGCGCAGGCGTGGCGTGGTGCGGCGCTGCCCGAGGCGGTGGGGCGCGTGGTGCAGCAGGCGGTGCGTGACGGCCGGAGCGTGAGCGCCGCGATCCTCCCGCGCCGTGGCACCGAGCGGTTCATCGCCGCGCTGCCGATCTACAACGACACCGGCGTGACCCACGTGCTGGTGCTCACCGGCGACGTGCGTGACCCGTTCAGCGCCCTCGACGAGGACTTCCTCCGCGCACTCGGCCAGCAGGTGGGATCGGCGCTGCAGCAGGCCGAGCTCACCTCGCAGCTCGAGGAACGCACCGGCGAGCTGGCGCGCTTGTCGACACGCCTGGTGGAGCAGCACGAGGGGGAACGGAAACGGCTGGCGCGGGAGCTCCACGACGAGACGGGACAGCTCTTCAGTGCGATGCGCATGGAAGTGGATGCGCTGCGCACCGTGCCGGCGGCGGAGGTGACGGCGCAGCGCCTGGATGCGCTGGTGACCGCCGGGTTGACCAGCCTGCGGCGCGTGACCGCTGCGCTCCGACCCTCGCTGCTGGACGATCTCGGCCTGCTCAGCGCCGTGCGGTCGCTGGTGGCGCAGGTCTCGCGGGAGGGGCAGGTGTTGGCCTCACTGCAGGCGCCGGCGGCGATGGTGCCGTTGCCGCGTGCCCACGAGCTGGTGCTGTTCCGTGCGGCGCAGGAGGGCATCACCAACGTGCTCCGCCACGCCGGTGCCAGCCGGCTGGAGGTGACGGTGGCGGTGGACGGGGACCTGGTGCGCCTGACGGTGGATGACGACGGCGTCGGGCCGCCATCGCGGGCACAACTCACGGAACGCGAGCGGGGAGGGCATGTGGGACTGGTGGGCATGCGCGAGCGGCTGGTGGCGCTGGGGGGACGGGTGCACCTCGAACCCTCGCCGCTGGCGGGCACGCGATTGGCGGTGGAACTGCCGCACGCGGCGGTGGGCGACGCGGCGCAGCCGGTGCCGGCGTGAACGCGCCGCCGCTGCGGGTGCTGGTGGTGGACGACCACCCGATCGTGCGGGAGGGGGTGCGTCGCATCCTGGAGGCCGCGCCCGACATGCAGGTGGTGGGTGAGGCGAGTGACGGGGCCAGCGCGCTGGCGCTCGCGGCCCGGCTGCAGCCCGATGCCGCGGTGGTGGACGTGGGGCTGCCCGACATGTCGGGCCTGGCGCTGGTGCGGCTGCTCAAGGCGCAGCGCGCGGAGCTCACGGTGGTGATGCTCAGCATGTACGACGATGCCGAGTATGCGCGCGAGAGTCGCGTGGCGGGTGCGGCCGCCTATGTCGTGAAGGACAGTGCGGCGACGATGCTCGCGACGGAGCTGCGGCTGGCGGCCGGCGCGCGGGTGGGGCCGGCGGACGTGGAGCCGGCGAGCCCGACGCCGTGGGAGCGCATTGCGCAGCTCACGCCGCGCGAGTGCGACGTGCTGCGCGGCATCGCGTCGGGGCAGACCAACAAGGCGATCGCGGCGGGGCTCGGGATCAGCCCGCGCACGGTCGAGACGCATCGCGAACGGCTGATGCGGAAGCTGGGTGTGGGCACGGTCGCGGGGCTGACGGCGCTGGCCCTCGAGACCGGCATGCTGACGACGCCGGACCGGTAGTCTCCCGGTCCGGCGTCGCGCACCGACTCACATGTCGATCGTGAGCCCGGTGGTGCCTTCCTTCGCGGCCTTCGCATCGGCGGTGTCGATCGCGCGCAGCGGCGTCCGTGCCGGCTCGCGGGTGCCGACCATCAGCATCTCGTCGCGGGCGCCGGCGCCGGTGCGGGTGGTGCCCTGGCTCTTCAGCACCTTGCCCATCGTGATGCTCACCCAGACGAAGAGCGTGGCGAGCAGCGTGCCGATGAGTGCGGCGCGGAGCGCCACCTTCATGAAGTTGCCCTTCACGTTCTGCGGCAGTGCGGCGCGGATCTGGACCGAGTCGAGCGCGAAGGCGAGCAGCAGCGCCGCGGTCACGAGGCCGACGATCATGCAGAGCCAGCGCAGCGCGCCGATCATCTTGCGGTCGTTGTTCATGAACGCCGCGAAGTACACCACCATCAGCGGCACCACGGTGGCCAGGAGGGCGTCCATGAACAGCCCCGCCGCACCGACCCGCCAGTTGAGCTCACTGACCTTGATCGGCCAGACCTGGATCGTGAGTTGCGCGAAGTAGTTGATAATCAGCGCCACAGCCGCGAAGTACATCACGCTGCCGAGCATGCGGAGCTGAGTGGTCGAAAGGTTCATGCAGGCCTCGAGATGGTGCCGGGCGCCAGACCCCAGCGGCGGGGAAAGACGGATATCGGCGGGCGGGAGTAGAATCGCGTACGCGGAGGGGTGGCGCAAGCGAGAGCCGATTTCCGGACGCCGACGCCCGCCGTCAAGCGCCCGACCTGCAACGGGTTGGCCCTGCGGCGGACTGCCGGATCCATGGGCAGGACGATGCCGCCGCGAACCTGCAACACTGGCCGTCGCGGCTAGATTCCGCCCATTCGGCAGGGCCGGCGCGGGACGCCTGGCCGCCCTCGCCCGCACTTCCCGCCCTTTCCCGGCTCGCCCCGTGTCGTTGACGCAGCAGATCACCACCGCCCTCGCCCGCGTCCGGAACGCGCGCCTCGACGCCGACGTGATGTCGGCCGAGATGGTTCAGGACATCGCCACCACCGTGGATGGCAAGGTCCAGCTCACCCTCCTGCTGGACAGCCGGGACGACGCCGCGCTGGTCCGCGACGTCCGGGAGGCGGTGGCCGGGGTGGCCGGCGTGACCGACGTGAAAATCAACGTGCGGGACCCCCGCCAGCAGGCCCCGACCCCGGCCCGGCCCGGCCGCCCGCTGCCGATGGCGCCGGAGGCCGCGCCGGCGCCCGCAGCACGGGTCGCGGCACCGACCCCGGTCACCCTGCCGAACCTGGGGCGGATCATCGCCGTCAGCTCCGGCAAGGGTGGGGTGGGCAAGAGCACGGTCAGCGTGAACCTCGCCATCGCGCTGGCGAAGCTCGGCCACCGGGTCGGACTGATGGACGCCGACATCTACGGCCCGAACATCCCGCGCATGATGGGCGTGGACCAGCAGCCCGAGGTGAACAAGCAGGCGAAGATCATCCCCCTCGAGGCCTGGGGCGTGAAGCTGATCTCCCTGGGGTTCCTGATCGAGAAGGACCAGCCGGCGATCTGGCGCGGCCCGATCGTGATGAAGCTGATCGGGCAGTTCCTGAAGGACGTGGACTGGGGGCAGCTCGACTACTTCATCGTGGACATGCCCCCGGGCACCGGTGACGCGCAGCTCTCGCTGGTCCAGACCACGCTGGTGAACGCCGCACTGATCGTGACCACGCCGCAGCTGGTCTCCACCGGCGATGCCCTGCGCGGCGTGAAGATGTTCGAGCGGGTGGCGGTGCCGGTGCTGGGCATCGTGGAGAACATGAGCTGGTTCGAGAACCCGGAGACGGGCAAGCCGATCGCGATGTTCGGCAGCGGCGGGGGCCAGCTCCTGGCCACCGAAGTGGGGCTCGACCTGCTGGCGCAGGTGCCGATCGACCCGCGGATCGCCGAGGGGGGTGACTCGGGCCGTCCGCTGGTGGCGGTGGAGCCCGATGCGCCGGCGTCCCGCGTGCTCTCGGCACTGGCGCAGCGCGTGGTGGACGGCATGGACGCGCTCTCGACCCGGAGTTGACCTCCGCGGTGCCGCGCACCGGCGACGTGACGCTCACGAGCGGTGCGCTGCTGCCGGTGGTGATCCGCGTGGGGGTGCCGGCGGTGGCCAGTGCGCTCCTGCTCACCGCCTTCGTCTCCCTCGACTCGGCCTGGGTGGGCCACTTCGTCGGTGGGGCAGGGCTCGCAGCGGTGAGCACCTCGATCTTCTGGATCTGGATGCTCGTCTCGATCGCCGAGATGGTCAGCGTGGGACTGACCGCCGTCGCGGCGCGCCGCCACGGGGAGCAGCGTGACGCCGAAGCCGCGCGGGCCGTGGGCGATGCGCTGGTCTTCGCGCTCGGTCTGGGCCTCGTGGCCGCGCTGCTGGGCCTCTGGATGCTGCCGCGCCTGTTCGCGCTGATGGAGACACCGCCGGAGGTCACGGCGCTCGGCATGCGGTACCTCGGCACCTACCTCGCGGGTTCACCGCTGATCTTCGGCTATTTCGTGGTGGATGCCGCGTTCCGCGCCGCCGGCAACACCAAGCTGCCGTTCGTGATGCTGCTCGGTGCCACGCTGGTCGCCGGCGTGCTCGACCCGCTGCTCATCACCGGGTGGGGCCCGTTCCCGGAACTCGGCATTCGCGGCGCGGCGCTGGCCACGGTCTCGGTGCGTGGCTCGCTGTGCGTGGTGGGGGTGGCGCTGCTCCGGCACCGCGGGCTGGTGTCCTTCGGCGTGCCGGTGTGGCGGCGGATCGGCACGATCGTGCGCGTGGGCCTGCCGACGGCCGCCACCGGCGTGGTGTTCTCGCTGATCTACGTGGTGATGACGCGCACGACGCAGCAGTTCGGCACACCGGCGCTGGCGGCGCTGGGGCTCGGCCATCGCATCGAGAGCTGGATGTTCAGGGTGGGGGTGGGATTCGGTGCAGCGGCGGCGGCGATCGTGGGGCAGAACCTCGGCGCACGCCAGCCCGACCGCGCCGCGCGCGCCGGCTGGCTCACGCTGGCGATGACGGGAGTGCCGGGGGTGATCGCGTGCGTGGCGCTGCTGCTGTTTCCGGCGGCGCTCGCCGGGCTCTTCTCCACCGATGCGGCGGTGGTGGCCGAGGCCACGCGCTACCTGCGCACGGCGGCGTTCGCGCAGCTCGTCGTCAGCGGCGAGACGGTGCTGGAAGGCGCCCTCGGTGGCGCCGGCTGGACGCTGCCACCCATGGTCACGTCCACCGCGATCACGCTGGCACGGGTACCGCTGGCGGCGTGGGCGGCGGCACGCTGGGGCACGACGGGGATCTGGTGGGTGATCTCGCTCACGGCCATCGCGCGGGCGCTGGCCATGATGGGGTTGTGGGCGTCCGGCGGGTGGCGGCGCTCGCGCGTCTGAGTGGAGGTCGCGCCGCGCGGCCGCATCACCGCTGGATGAGCGTCACCCGGCCGAGCAGGGACTTCACCAGGATGCGCACCTTCACGCCGGCGGTGTCGAAGCCGCTGCTGCGCCAGGTGTCGCCACGGCGCGTGAACGCGCCGTCCACGCTCTCGCGCGCGAACATGCCGCTGGAGGTGAGCTCGATGCCGATGGTGGGCGGGGCGGTGATGCTGATGCCCCCGATGGCGCTGCTCACCTGCACCTGCAGGTCGCGCTGCCAGCGGCCGCTGAGGTCCAGCGCCAGGTCGCCGACGTCCCCGTGGATGCGCAGCTCACTGGCGCCGGCGTTGCCAAGCCCGATGAGCTTCAGCCCGCCCGCACCGACGTCGGCGTCGAACACCGACATCGGTTCCGGGTTCGGTGCGTCGAAGCGCACGGTGGCCTCGGTGGCCCCGGTGTTGAGGGCGAAGCGCCGGAGTGGCAGGCCGGTGAGGTCGAGCATGGCGTCGGCCGTGGCGGCATCGATCGTCAGCTGCAGCGGCGCCTGCCGCGTGAGCTGCACCCGCCAGTCCTGCGCGACATCGTCGGGCTGGTCGCCATCGGTGCGCGCCGCACGCGTGGCGCCGCGGCGGCCGGCCGTGAGGTGGAGTGTGCGCTGGGCGGGATTCCAGGCGCTGGTGGGGGCCGTGTACGCATCGCCGAAGCGCGTGATGCTGCGGTAGAGGTACGGCGCATCCGACGCGCCCACGCTGAGCGTGCCGGTGCCGAGTTCGAGGCGCACGTTCACCGGTGCCGAGTCGCGCAGGAGCCGGGACGATTCCAGCGTGCGTACATGCTGCGCCTGCAGGCCGCTGGCCGCGGCAACGGCGAGTGCGGCGTGCAGCAGTGCGACGGTGCGGCGGGTCATCGCGCGCTCCCGGCGCCGGTGCCGCTGGTGGGGCGCTTCACGGCGACGACGCCGGTGAGCGGCGTGGGCGTGAGCCACTCGGCCTGCGGCGGCTCGATGGGGAGCGGCGTGCCGCTGGGCGCGGGACGCCGGATGCCCCAGGGGTCGGTGTGGGCCCGCGTGCCGGCGCGGGTGCGGAGTGCCGCCCCCAGTCCCGCCGTGACCGCCACCCAGGTGAGTCCGAGGGCGAAGGTGCGCACCCACGCCGACGCGATCGGTGACGCAGCCAGTGATGCGGCGGCGAGCCAGGGGAGGGAAAGCAGCAACATGCCGGTGACGAGCGCCTGCAGGCGTGCCGCGCGATCCGAGAGCCCCGGTCGGCGGCGCGCGATGCCCGTGCCGACCATCTGCACCGCACTCAGCCCCCCCAGCACCAGCAGGCCGAGCACCGCGATCACGTACGCGACGATCGCGAAGGGAATGAGCAGGATGCCAAGCAGGGTGAGGCCGAGCAGCAGGCAGATCACCAGCAGCACCGGCAGCAGTGCGAGCTGCGCCAGCCCGCCCACCATGACATTGCGCGCAAAGCCGGCCTGCAGCGTGGTCGTGATGCGCTGCATGGCGTCGCCGGCGTTCGTGAGCACGCCCACCGCGAGCAGGATCAGGATGCCGAACCAGGCGGCGGTCTGCTTCAGGCTCGAGAGGGTGCCGCCCACGGCTGACTGCGTCACGAGCACCTCCGCCGGCTGGACGCTGTCCAGCGTGCGCAACTCGCCGTCCACGCGTCCGAGCGCGGCGATGGCGGCGCCATGTTCGGCGGCGATGACGTCGCCGAGCACGTGGCCCGAGGTGTCGATGAGCACGGCGCCGTTGAGCGCGATGGCACTGCCGGTGACGGTGCCGGTGACGCGCAGGGTGCCGTCGAGCACCACGAGGTTGCCGCGGATGGTGTCGGCACGGCCGACGACGACGTCGCCGGTGCGATGGGTGGCGTCGAGTGCGGCGCAGCCGACGATGGGGTCGCGGGCGGCGCGGGTGAGGAGCGCGCGTGCCTGGCCGGTGAGCGACGCGGTGTCACGCGCGACACAGGGCGCGGTGGCCGCCTGGGCCTGGGCCGCCGCCGGCACCAGCATGAGGGCGGCGGTGAGGGTGAGGCCGCGGAGATGAGGGGTCACGGGCTACGCCTCCAGACGCCGGGCCCGCGCAGCAACGGCGCGGAGCCCGAGGAAGCCAAGACCGGCGCCGGTGAGCAGCGTCGCCCCGGCCACGCCGAGGAGCGGCAGGCCGCTCCCGAACGTGGCACCGAGCGGGCCCACCAGTGCCTGAGCCGTCGCCGTCAGCGACTCGAAGAGGCCCACCCGGGCCCGCTCCGTCACCAGGCTCCCCACGAAGATCGTGGTGTCCCGGTGTGCCCAGCCCCACGCCGCCGCGCCCGTGACCAGCGTCGCGGCGCTGGTGAAGGCGGTGCCGGCGGCGATACGCGCCACCGGACTCGACGGCACCCAGCCAGCCACGCTGGTCCGGATGGCCACATGCCAGGGCTCGAAGACGTGCACCTCGTGCATGACCCGGTCGGCGAAGCCGAGGGAGGGGGTCATCTCGGGGAGCGTCTCCAGTCCCAGGACGAACGCGCGAAGCGCAGCGAGCTCATCGCGGCACTGCGCACAATCGCGCAGGTGGGCGGAGAGCTGCTGCACCCCGAACCCTGTCTCCCCATCGAGGAGCAGGTCGAGTTCGTCCGGCAGGAGGTGGCGAGTGAGTGTCATTGGATTCCCTCCAGCGCCTACGGGCGGTGTGCGCGGGTGGTTTCAGGACGGGCGGGCGGGAGCCGGCGCGGGGCCGGGTGGGACGGCTGGGGCAGACGGCTGGCGGTCATCGGATGTCCTCGAGGGCCTCGCGCAGCTCGTGGCGGGCGCGATGGATGTAGGTCTTGACGGTGCCGAGGGGCAGGTCGAGGAGCTGGGCGATCTCCTCGTAGGACCGGCCGTCGACGTGCCGGAGCAGGATGCAGCTCCGGTAGAGCGGCCTGAGGCTCGAGATCGCGACCTCGATGGCGGCGCCGAGCTCCTTGTTGGCCAGCTCGTCGAGGGCGTTCTCGCTGCGGTCGCCGATCTCGAAGCTGGTGGCCTCGATCTCGGCCTGGGTGGCGGCCCCGGCGGCGCCGTCGATGCTGACGGTGTCCAGGCGGCGGCGGCGGAGCGAGTCGATCGCGAGGTTGTTGGCGATCTTGAACAGCCAGCTCGAGAATTTGAACTCCGGGGAGTACTTCTCGATGTTGTTCAGGACCTTGATGAAGGTCTCCTGCGCGAGGTCCTCGGCCGCCTCGCGGTCGCGCACCATGCGGTAGACGAGCGAGAAGACCGGGCGCTCGTAGCGACGGATCAGCTCCCGGTAGGCCTCGTCGCGGCCTTCCTGGGCCAGTGCGACCAGATCTGCGTCAGGGAGGTTGGAAGCGTCGAGGAGACGGGTCATGCGTCGGGGAGGCACTTGCGGGCGGCAGCCGATGTGCGGCGTCCGCAGTGCAGAGGCCGAAGCTAGTGGCAAGGCGCCGAAGTTCGGAGAGCACCGCGCCGGACGGGGCGCCCCCCGCGGCCGCGGCTGCCTTGTGGCACCCGCCGGTGTTCGACGAGCTTTGTATCCTGATGACCACGACCCTCGACGCCGACCGCCGGCGCGCGGCTGCGGCCGCCGCAGGTGGCGCCGAGAAGCGCGACTACGTGCAGCAGATCTTCTCGGAGATCGCGCCCCGCTACGACCTGCTGAACCATGTCCTGTCCATGAACGTGGACAAGGGCTGGCGCCGGCGGGCGCTCGAGGCGCTGGCGTGGACGGCCGCACCCGCCGGTCGCTATCTCGACCTCTGCGCCGGCACCCTGGACGTGGGGGCCCAACTGGTGCGGCAGGCGGGGTTCGCCGGCTACGTGATGGCGGCCGACTTCGCCGAGCCGATGCTGCGCATGGGGGCGGGGAAGGCGCCGCGCACCGCCCTCGGCCCGGTGGCCGCCGATGCGCTCCAGCTCCCGGTGGCCGACGGGGTGTTCGACGGGGCGATCGTGGCCTTCGGCATCCGCAACGTCGCGTCACTGGACGCGGGGCTGCGTGAGGTGCGCCGCGCGCTACGCCCCGGGGCGAAGTTCGTGATCCTCGAGTTCAGCACCCCGCGCAACGCGCTGGTGCGCGCAGGCTACCAGTTCTACTTCCACAGCGTGCTCCCCGCGATCGGCCGGCTCGTCAGCGGGCACAGGACGGCCTACACCTACCTCCCGAAGAGTGTCGCGCACTTCCCGGTCGAGGAGGAGCTGGCGTCGCGCATGACCGCCGCGGGGTTCCGCAACGTCACCTGGACGCCGCTCTCCTTCGGCATCGCGGCGATTCACTCGGGCGTCGCATGATGTTCGCGAGAGTCTTTCACAGCATGACGCAAAGGCGCAAGGGACGCAAAGGACGCAAAGGGGCACTAGACCAATGCGAACGTCGACCTGGATGGAAGGTGGAATCTGAGGGGAACTGCGGTGGCTGTTGCAGTTCCCAGAGCAATCCGATGCATCGTGTGACGCAGAAGCAGACGAAGGGCGGCATGGCGCGGCCGTTCTTTGCGTCCTTCGCGCCCTTTGCGTCTTTGCGTCATGCAGTTCAAACGATTTGTGAGATACACTGACGTGGCAATCGACTCGTTGCAGGACTTCATCGCAGAGATCGACCGGATCGGCGAGCTGGTTCGGATCTCGACGCCGGTGAAGGCGAAGCTGGAGCTGTGCGAGATCGCCGACCGCACCAGCAAGCTGCCGGGTGGCGGGCCGGCGCTGCTGTTCGAGCACGTGATCCTCGACACCGGTGCGCGGTCGCAGTTCCCGGTGGCGATCAACCTGTTCGGCTCGATGACGCGCATGGCGCTGGCGCTCGGGGTGACGGACCTCGACGAGCATGGCGCGCGCATCACGGCGCTGATGAACCTGAAGGTGCCCGATGGCTTCATGGGGAAGCTCGGGCTGCTGCCGCGGCTGCTGGAGGTGTCGAAATTCCCGCCGCGGGTGAAGGGTGGGTCGCCGGCGTGCCAGGAGGTGGTGTGGCGCGGCGACGAGGTCGATCTCGACAGGATTCCGGTCATCACCTGCTGGCCCGAGGATGGCGGGCCGTTCATCACGCTGTCGGCGGTGGTGAGCAAGGATCCGGCGCGCGGCATCCGCAACGTGGGCATGTACCGCGTGCAGAAGCTCGACAGGCGATCGGTCGCGATGCACTGGCAGCGGCACAAGACCGGTGCCGAGCACTTCCGCGAGATGGCCGAGCGTGGCGAGACGATGCCGGTGTGCATCGTGGTCGGCGCCGATCCGGCGAGTGTCTACAGCGCCAGCGCGCCGCTGCCGCCGGCGGTGGACGAGTTCATCTTCGCGGGCTTCCTGCGCCGCGAGCCGGTGACGCTGACGAAGGCGGTGACATGTGACCTGGAGGTGCCGGCCAACGCCGAGCTGGTGATCGAGGGCTACATCGACCCGCGCGAGGAACTGGTGGTGGAGGGGCCGTTCGGCGACCACACGGGCTTCTACTCCGAAGCAGACCTCTATCCGCGCGTCCACGTCACCGCGGTGACGATGCGGAAGAACATGGTCTACGGCACCACCATCGTGGGCAAGCCGCCGATGGAGGACTTCTACCTCGGCCACGCCACCGAACGCATCTTCCTGCCGCTGCTCAAGCTCACCACGCCGGAGATCGTCGACTACCACATGCCGGCCGAGGGAGTGTTCCACAACCTCGTGTTCGTGAGCATTGACAAGAAGTATCCCGGGCACGCCTACAAGGTCATGAACGCGCTCTGGGGCGCGGGACTGATGTCGCTGGCGAAGGTGCTGGTGGTGGTGGACAAGGAGGTCGACGTGCGCAACGTCTCCGAGACCTGGTGGGCGACGCTCAACAACATCGATCCCGAGCGCGACGTCCGCTTCACGATGGGACCGGTGGACGTGCTCGACCACTCGAGTCGCGCCTTCAGCTACGGGAGCAAGATGGGCATCGACGCGACACGGAAGCTCCCCGAGGAGGGGTTCACGCGGCAGTGGCCGCGCGTGATCGAGATGGATGCCGAAACGCGCCGCCGCGTGGATGCGGTCTTCCCGTCGCTCGGCATCGCCGAGGCGTGGAAGCGATGAACGCGCCGCGCGAGGGGCAGACGTTCGCCGGGGCGTCACCGGTCGCGAAGTGGGCCAGCTTCGTCAAGCTGCCGCACACGGTGTTCGCGCTGCCCTTCGCGCTGACGGGGGTCGTGCTGGCCAGCCGCGTCGTGACGCCGACGGTGGGGCAGGTGGGCTGGGTGGTGCTCGCGTTCACGGCAGCGCGGTTCGCGGCGATGGCGTTCAACCGCATCGTGGACCGCGACGTGGATGCCATCAACCCGCGGACGAAGGCGCGCGAGATCCCGAGTGGCGCGCTGCCGCTGGGGCAGGCGAAGCTGAGTGTCGTGCTGGCGGGCGTGCTGTTCATCGCCGCGAGCTGGATGCTCAACCCCCTCTGCGGGATGCTGTCGCCGGTGGCGCTGGCCTGGGTGCTGTTCTACAGCTACTGCAAGCGGTTCACGCGCTGGAGCCACCTCGTGCTCGGCCTCGGGCTCGGCATCGCCCCGGTCGGCGGCTACCTCGCCGTCACCGGCACGTGGGCGTCGCCGGCGTGGATGCTGCCGGTGCTGGCGTGTGCGGTGATGACGTGGTCGGGCGGGTTCGACATCCTGTACGCGCTGCAGGACGTGGCCTTCGACCGCGCCAACCGCCTGTTCTCGCTGCCGGCCGCGCTGGGGGCGCCTCGTGCCCTCACCGTGGCGCGGGTGCTGCACACCGGTACCGTGCTGCTGCTGGCCCTGGTGGGGTGGGCGACCGGCGGGGGCGTGCTGTACGCGGCCGGCGTGGCGGTGGTGGCGATCCTGCTCCTGTACGAGCACTCGCTGGTGAAGCCGGACGACCTCTCCAACCTGAACGCGGCGTTCTTCACCATGAATGGCGTGATCAGCATCTCGTTCTTCGTGTTCGTGCTGCTGGAGCGGCTGCTGCAGCTGCCCAGCCTGGCCACCCTCCTGGCGCGCGCGGCATGAGCGCGCGGCTGCCGATCGTGATGGCGATCACCGGTGCCTCGGGCGCGCCGTATGCGGTGCGCCTGCTGCAGGTGCTGGCGTCGGCGGGCCAGCCGGTCTGGGTGATCGTGTCGTCACACGGGTGGCGCCTGCTGCATTCCGAGTCCGGCATCAGTGACCTGCACGGGCTGCGCGAGCACGTGGGTGGCGACGCCTGGGATGCCAGCGTGACGGTGTTCGATGACAACGACCGCGGTGCCACGCCGGCCAGCGGATCGGCCCGCATGCAGGGCATGGTGATCGTGCCGTGCAGCATGGGCACGATCGCGGCCGTGGCCGCCGGCACCAGCCGCTCGCTGGTGGAGCGTGCCGCCGACGTGATGCTCAAGGAGCGGCGCCCGCTGCTGGTGGTGCCGCGCGAGACGCCGCTCTCGCGCATCCACCTGGAGAACATGCTGCGCATCACCGACGCCGGTGCGGTGGTGATGCCCGCCGCGCCCGGCTTCTACCATCAGCCGGAACGCATCGCCGAGCTGGTGGACTTCATCGTGCAGCGCATCCTCGACCACCTGCGGGTGGACATCGACATCGCACCGCGCTGGGGCGACCCCACGACGTGACCACCGGCACCCACGTGATCGGCCTGGTGTCGGACACGCACGGCATGGTGCGCGCCTCGCTGTTCACCGCGCTCGCCGGCGTGGACCGCATCCTGCACGCCGGCGACGTGGGCCCCGACGGCGTGCTGGCGGAGCTGGAGACCATCGCGCCGGTGCAGGCCGTGTACGGCAACACCGACCGCCCCGGCAACCCGCGACACTCGGCCGAGCTGGTGCTCGACATCGGCGGCGTGAGCGTCCACGTGAGCCACGGGCACGAACTCGGCAGCCCCACGCCCGAAAAGCTGCTCGCCGCCTATCCGCAGCAGGTGCTCGTCTACGGCCACACGCACCGGCAGCTGATCGTGGAATCGGGCGGGCGCCTGGTCGTGAACCCCGGCGCCGCCGGTGCCCGCCGCTTCGACCTGCTGCCGTCCGTTGCCGTGCTCACGATACAAGCGGGCGTGCCCTCCGTCGAGATCGTCGCGCTGGACTGAGATCGTTGGAACTGCACCGACGCAAGGGCGCAAGGCGGCCTTCAGCCGGCGCAAAACAGCACAGAAACTCTGCTTCACGCCTTGGCGTCGGTGTCGCGCCGAGATCATGCGCTGATGTAACTGCTCTGGCAGTTGCAGTTCGCCAAGCACCTACGATGCAACGCTCGTCGCAGGCAGCCGTGATGCGAGCCGACGACTGGCGGTCTTGCGGCGGCCGAAGGCCGCACTGCGTCCTTGCGTCCTGCTGTTTCTGAGCGAAACGGCACTGAACCGTCGCGTTATGCCGCGAGCGGTGGCGCGTCGCCGGGAGACAGGGCAGGCCCGAAGCGGCGATCGAGTTCCCGGCGGAGGAGCCAGACGCTGAAGAACATCTGGAGCGTGACGGTCACCACGCCCAGCCACCAGACGACCGTGGGCGAGAAGTTCGGCTGGCGCGAGAGCCAGAGCGCCGGGAGCACGAAGGTCACGAGGCGCGTGGCGCCGCTGATGAGTGACGGGATCGTGTTGCCGAGCGCCTGGAACATCCCGGAGCAGGTGAAGATCAGTCCCTGCGCGATGAAGTTGAAGCTGGCGATGTGCAGGAACGTCGCGCCCATCGCGATCACCGGCGCTTCCCTGGTGAACAGGGCCAGCACCCGGTCGGCCTGCCACTGGGCGAGGATCGTCGCGACCAGCATCACCGCGCTGCCGAGCAGCGCCGACTTGTGGAACGTCTCTCGCACGCGCTCGGGGTGGTGTGCGCCGACGTTCTGGCCTGCCACCGGTGAGGCGGCGAAGGCGACGGCCATGGCGGGGAGGAAGATCGACTGCATCACGCGCGCCCCCAGGCCGTACCCCGCCTGTGCGGTGGCCCCGAACTGGCGGATCATGAAGTACATGAGCCCCGTCAGCACGAACAGCAGCAGGAACTCCGCCCCCGCCGGCAGGCCGATGCGGAGGATGCGCAGGATGGTCTCGCGCCGCGGCGCGATCTGCGCCATGGCGAGCGTGGCGAAGCGATCACCGCGCAGGAAGTAGATCCACCCCGCCACCACGCCGGCGGCGATGCTGATGGCCGACGAGAGGCCCGCGCCAAGGGTGCCCAGCGGATGCCCCGTGCCCCAGCCGGCGATGAGCACCGGCGCCAGCAGCGCGTTCAGGATCACGGTGCCGATCTGGATCACCATGCCCGGCTTGGCGACACCGGTGCCACGCAGCGCCGAGCCGAGGGTGAGCATCGCGAACTGCAGCGCGAGCGCCGGGATGAAGGCGAGCAGGTAGCGGCGGCCCTGTTCCACCGTCGCGGCGTCGGCCGCCATCGCCTGCATGTACGGGCGCATGAGTGCAAAGCCGAGGACCAGCGTGACCACGCCGCCGATGCCGGACAGGAACAGGCTCTGGTTGAACACGAGCGTGGCATCGTCGCGGTCCTTCCGTCCGCTGGCCTGCGCGATCAGCGCCACCGTCCCCACGCCCAGCACCTGCGTGGCCGCCATCACGATGTACTGCAGCGTCCCCGCCGCGCTCACGCCAGCCAGCGCCGCATCGCCCAGCCCCGCCACGAAGTACAGGTCGATCAGCAGATAGGCCGTCTGGAACAGCATCCCGAACATCATCGGGATCGCCATCCTGATGATGTGCCGGAGGATGGGGCCCTGCGTCAGGTCGTTCATCATCGCTCCGGCGTCGGGACGTCGCAATCTATCCTTCGCTGGCACGCCGCTCCAGACCGTCCAGTGACGTGAGCGGGCGGGAACGGCATGACGCAAAGGCGCAAAGGGCGCGAGGGACGCAAAGGAGTTCGCTCGCAGGGCAACGGTCTTGTGCGTGACAAGAGAAGGAATTGAGGGGAACAGCGATGGCAGTTGCAGTTCTCCAAGCCGTCCCGATGCCCCGAGCTATGCCGACGTCCGCCGTACGCACCGACCTCTTTGCGTCCTTCACGCCCTTTGCGCCTTTGCGTCAAAGCTGTTCACGATCTCAGAGCATCGGCGAAAACAGCCGCGCGAGCCCTTCGAAGAGCCGTCGCGGCAGTGTCTCGCGCCTGAGCGTTGCGGGCGTGACCTCGGTGGACTGGCGCAGGTCGGCCTGAAACATCGCCGCGAGACGCGAGACGGCTGCCTCGCCGTAGCAGATCGCGACCACCTCGAAGTTCAGCCGCAGGCTGCGGTTGTCGAGGTTGGCCGAGCCGACGATCGCGGCGTCGCCGTCCACCACCATCGTCTTGGCGTGCAGTGCCGGCGGGCCGTAGGCGAAGATGCGCACGCCGGCACCGAGCAGTTCCGGGAAGTAGCTGCGCGCCGCGGCGTCCACCAGCTTCTGGTCGCTCTTCGCCGGCACCAGCACCCGCACGTCCACACCGCGCAGCGCGGCCCCGGTCAGCGCAGACTGCATCGACTCGTCGGGCACGAAGTACGGGGTCGAGATCCAGACGCGCTGCCGGGCGGTGGTGATCGCGGCGAAGTAGACGGCATGGATGCTCTGCGGGTGTGCATCCGGCCCCGACGCACAGACCTGCACGAGGTGGTCACCGTCGCCGGTCAGCGGTGGCAGGTACTCGGCACCGTCGATCGCGATGTCGGTGGCGTACTGCCAGTCCTCGAGGAAGGCGAGTGCCAGCGGCGCGACGGCGTCGCCCTCCAGCCGCAGGTGGGTGTCACGCCAGGCCTCGGCGCCCGTCACCGTCGCATCGTGGCAGTCATCGATGTTCATGCCGCCGGTGAAGCCGAGCCGCCCGTCGCAGACGACGATCTTGCGGTGCGTCCGGAAGTTGACGAAGCCGGGACGCATGCGGGGCCCGAACCGCGCGACCTCGATGCCCGCGTCGCGCATCGGCTGCAGGTAGTCCCCGAGTCGCGACGTGCCGAGTCCGTCGAGCAGCAGGCGCACCTGCACGCCGGCCGCCGCCCGCTCGATGAGGGCCGCGCGCAGGCGTCTCGCCACCACCCCGTCGGTGAGGATATAGTACTCGAGGTGCACGTGGTGCCGCGCCGACGCGATCGCGTCCATCATCGCGTCGTACGTGGTGGCACCGTCGTCGAAGATCGTGACGTCCACGCAGGGCAGCGGCGGCGCCTGCTCGGTGCCGGCCGCAATCGCCGCCAGCCGTGCCCCGGTGATGCCGAGCGTGTCGACCGCGCGGGCGCGGTCCGGGCGTGTGCCATGGGCGCGTTCCCGCGGCGCGGCGCGGGCGATCCCGCGCCGCCGCCGCTTGCGATCGAGCCGGCGGGGCCCGAGGAAGTAGTAGACCAGGAAGCCCAGGATCGGCAGCCACGCCATGCCCACGATCCACGCCAGCGTCGCCAGCGGGGGGCGCCGCTCGAGCAGGATGTACATCGACATCCCGATCACCCACACCACCTCGAGCGCGATGGCCCAGTTCGGCAACTCGACGAAGTTCATGCCGTGTGGCTCATGCGCCAAACTGCGCCATCGCCATCGCCGGGGGCAGGGTGCGCGCGAACTCGTCCGCATTCCGCTGGAACCAGCCCGAGAGCAGCAGCAG
This sequence comes from Gemmatimonadaceae bacterium, assembly GCA_020851035.1. Taxonomy (NCBI): domain Bacteria; kingdom Pseudomonadati; phylum Gemmatimonadota; class Gemmatimonadia; order Gemmatimonadales; family Gemmatimonadaceae; species Gemmatimonadaceae bacterium. The sequence continues at coordinate 145,040 of JADZDM010000001.1, forward strand.
CTCGTCGATCTCGTGCGTGGGCACCTGGCGCGTGGGGCGCTCCGCGCCGTGGAACACGCGCCGGCACCATTCCGCGAACTCCAGCTGCTCGCGCCGGGTGACGGGCAGCTTCAGGTCGGCGCGCACCGTGCCGCGCTTCACCAGGTAGATGCGCGTCTCGTTGCCATGCCCCGTGACCGGATACGCGAACGTGAGCGTCTCGACGGCAAAGCGCAGCTTCTCGAGCTGGATGCGGAGGATCTCGAGGCGATGCAGCTTGTCGCGGGCCTGCGCCGCCCGCTCGAACTCGAGCGCATCGCTGTGCCGCTGCATGCGCGACGCCAGCGCCAGCAGCGGCCCGTCGCTGGAGCCATCGAGGAAGGCGCGCGCGAGGTCGAGCTGTGTCGCGTACTCGCGTTCCGTGACGGCGCCGACACAGGGGCCGACGCACTTCCCGATCTCGTGCCGGATGCACCCCGGGGTGCGCGGCGTGGCGATCACCGGCAGCTCCGCCTGGTCGCGGAAGTGCATCGGCACGTCGCTGGCGCAGTCGCGCAGGCCCAGCACGTCACTCAGCTCGCGCAGCGCCTCACCCACGCGGCCGGCGCTCAGGTACGGGCCGAAGTAGATGCCCCGCTCGTCGCCCGACGCGTCGCGCGTGACGGTGAACTTCGGCGCCTTGCCGGTGGTGAGCTTCACGAAGCAGTAGTGCCGCGCGTCGCGCTTCATCATCCAGTTGTAGCGCGGCCGGAGCTGCTTGATCAGCCGCAGCTCGCGCAGCAGCGACGCGAACTCGCTCGGCTGGTACTCCCACTCGATGCGCGCGGCACGCCACAGGATGCGGGCGCCCTTGTCGTGCGGCCATTCGGCGCGGAAGTAGCTCAGCAGCCGGGTGCGCAGCTGCTTCGACTTGCCCACGTACAGCACCTCGCCCTCGGCGCCGATGAAGCGGTAGGTGCCGGGACGGTCCTGCGTGCCGGCCTTCACCAGCTCGCGCAGCGCGTCGAGGTCGGTGACAGGCTTGCGCTTCCCCTTCCGCTTGCGCGTGGTGGCGGCGCCATCGGTGGTGTCGTCGAGCAGGAGGTCGACGCTCACGCCCATGTCGGCGGGCGGGAGGCTGGAGCCGGCGGCGGCCTTCGCGGCCTCGAGCTCGGCCAGCGTCACCGCCCGTTCCACGCTCAGCCGCTCGTCACTCCGGCCGCGCGCCGGTGCCACGCCGAAGAGCGCGAACAGGTCTCGCTGCCCGGCGATGGTCCCCTTCACGACTGGCACCGCCAGCAGAACACGGTGGTGCGGCCGTCGATGGCCGCGCTGTCCACCAGCAGCGTGCCGCAGCGGCGGCAGGGCAGGCTCCCGCGCCCGTAGGCCTGCAGGTGGGGCACGAACCCGCCGCGCCCGCCGGTGGCGTCCACGTAGTCGCGGAAGCTGGTGCCGCGCACCGCGATCGACGCCTCGAGCACCTCGCGCAGCGACGACAGCAGCGCGGCCCCCTCGCGATCGGTGAGCGAGGCGGCGGCACGCGACGGGTCGATCCCCGCCATCCAGCACGCCTCGTTCGCGTAGATGTTGCCGACCCCCGCCAGCACCCGCTGATCCATGAGCACCTTCTTGACGGCCTGGCGTGAGTTCCGAAGAGAAGCCGAAAATCGCCCGGCCGTCAGCGCCGGGTCAAGCGGCTCCGGGCCGAGCGGCCGGAGATGGGCGGCCAGTGCGTCCGGGGTGAAGAGCGACACCGTGCCCAGCCGACGGATGTCGCGGTAGTGGAGCCGGCGGCCGTCGGCGAGGCTCAGCGAGAGGGTGATGTACTCCCGGTCGCGGTCGCTGATGTCGGTGGGGACCGTCTCCACCAGCAGCGCGCCGGTGAAACGCGGCTGGACGACGATGGCGTCGCCGCTGGCGAGGTCGAGGATCACCAGCTTGGCCCGCCGGCGGGCGCCGGTGATCGTGGTGCCGGTGAGGCGTGCCCCGAACCCGGCGGCATCGACCCCGCGCAGCACGTCGGCCTTCCGCACCGCGACGCCGGTGATGCGCGCCCCCGTCACCATCGCGTGCAGGTCGCGCGCGATGGTCTCCGTCTCGGGGAGCTCAGGCACCGCGGGCGAGCGCGCGCCAGCCGATGTCGCGGCGGAAGAAGGCGCCGGTGAACTGCACGCCGGCGGCGAGCGCGCCGGAGCGCTGCTGCGCGCCGGCCAGCGTGGTGCCGGTGGCGGTGGCCGCGAGCACGCGACCGCCGCTGGTGACCAGTGTGCCGTCGCGGAGCGTGGTGCCGGCGTGGAAGAGCCAGGTGCCATCGCCCGCGACGGGGAGCGTGATGGCATCGCCGGATCGCGGCGTGCCCGGATAGCCGGCTGCGGCGAGCACCGTGGTGACCACCGCGCGCGCCGGCGCGAACACCGGCACCGGGTGGATCCGCTCACCGCGCGCCACCTGGAGCATCACGTCGATCATCCGGGCATCGTCGGCCAGGGCGGTCAGCACCGCCTGCGTCTCGGGATCGCCGAATCGGCAGTTGAACTCCACCACGCGCGGGCCGGTGGGCGTCAGCATCACGCCGCAGTAGAGCAGGCCGCGGAACGGCGTGCCGCGCTCGCGCATCGCGCGCAGCGTCGGCGTCACGATCGCGTCGAGCACGCGGCGGATGCCGTCCGGCAGGGTGCCGTCACGCCAGGTGTACGCGGCGTCCCCGGCATCGGCGGGACAGTACGCCCCCATGCCACCCGTGTTCGGCCCGGTGTCACCCTCCCCCACGCGCTTGTGATCCTGCGCGGCCGGCAACGGCACCGCCGTCTCGCCGTCGGTGATCACGAACAGCGAGAGTTCCTCGCCGGTCATGAACTCCTCCACCAGCACCTCGGCACCGGCGTCACCGAAGGCGTTGTCCTCGAGCATCGAACCGATGGCGGCGTCTGCCTCGGCGAGCGTCATCGCCACCACCACGCCCTTGCCGGCGGCGAGGCCGCTGGCCTTGATCACCACCGGTGCGCCGAACTGGCGTGCGGCCGCCTTCGCCGAGTCGACGCTGGTGTGCATCGAGGCGCGCGCGGTGGGCACGCCGGCATCTGCCATGATGGCCTTCGCGAAGACCTTCGAGGTCTCGAGCTGTGCCGCCTCACGCGTGGGCCCGAACACGGCGATGCCGTGCGCGACCAGCGCATCGGCGAGTCCGGCCGCCAGCGGCGCCTCGGGGCCGACGATCACGGCATCGACGCGTTCCTGCCAGGCGAGCGTCACCAGGCCCGTGACGTCGGCGGCCGCGGTGGGCACGCAGCGGGCGAGTGCGGCGATCCCGGGGTTGCCCGGTGCGGCCAGCAGGGTGGCGTCGGGATGTTCGTGCCGGATGCGCCAGGCGAGGGCATGTTCGCGGCCTCCGCCGCCGACGAGCAGGAGTTTCATGCGGCCAATCTACCCGGACCCCGCGTGGCGCGGCCGGTGCGGGCGACCGGTACACGAACGCCGGCCCGTCCCGTGGCGGGGACGGACCGGCGTGGCCTGCACCGCGCCGGCAGCCGTCAGCCGCCGGCCTTCCGGCGGAACGCGTCGGCCGCGCGGGCGAAGGAATCTCCGACCTTGCCGAAGGTTTCCCGCGCCTGCTGGCCGTAGTAGTCGGCGGCACCGCGCACGTCATCGGCGTACGTCTGCTGCGGGCCGGCACCGTCACGCCGCGGGTACTCACCACCCACGATCCGTGCATAGGTGCCACTCGCCACCCAGCGCTGCAGCTCGGCCGCACGCACGGTGTTGAACGGGTGCTCGCGGAGGGCCGTGTTGATCGCCTTGAGCAGCGCGTCCCAGGCGCTCCCCTCGCTTTCGTACTCCGCGGCCTGGCGCAGGAACGCGTCGAGGTCGCCCTCACCGGGCGTGATCGAGCCGCCGGCCAGCCGGAAGAAGGTGCGCATGGCCACCGTGGTGTCCTGCACCCCCAGCAGCGCGGCGCGGTCGCAGCTCAGCTCCGCCTTGCGGCTCCACTCCAGCAGCGCGAGCTGGAACGGCATCAGCGCCAGGCCGGCCAGGAACGGGAGTGCGCTGAAGCCGATGGTGCTCACGATCACCGCCAGCGTGCGGTAGGTCATGTGCCCGCTCGCGATGTGGCCCACCTCGTGGGCGATCACGAAGCGCACCTCGTCGTCGCTTAGCGCCGCGATGGTGCCGGTGTTGATCACGATGAATGGCCGCTCGAAGCCGATCGCGCCGGCGTTGACGAGCGGGGTCTGGGTGACGTAGAGGTCCGGGACGCTGGTGACGTCGAGCACCGCGCAGACCTCGCGCAGCATGTGGTAGAGCTTCGGGTGCTGCGTGGGGCCGGTGCGGACCGCGTTGGCCAGGAAGAGGTGGCGCAGGCCGCGCTCACCGAAGAAGCCGGCCACCTTCCGCACGACCTCGTCGAAGCCGGGGAGCTGGCGCAGCGTGTTGAGTGCCGCACGGTCGGCGGGATGCTCCCACGCGGTGGAGGCGATCTGGGGCAGGGGCGTCACGGACATGGCGATCCTCGTCGCTCGGGGAAGACGGTCGGCAGGAGACTCGTGCATGCGAATCGGACAGTGAAGCCGGGCCCCGGTCCCTCCGACACTCAGTCGGGCAAGGAACGGTCCGGCGCCACCCCGTGCCGCAGGGTAGGGACCCTACGGCGGGAGGCGCTGCCCGGTGTCAGCCGCGACGAGGCGGCCTACAGCCCATGGAGCGCCTGCTCCAGGTCACCCAGCAGGTCGTCGGCATCCTCCACGCCGCACGACAGGCGAACCAGCCCTTCCGTGATACCCAACCTCGCGCGCCGTTCCGGCTCCACCGACGCATGCGTCATGCTGGCCGGATGACTGACCAGACTCTCGACCCCACCGAGCGACTCGGCCAGGCTGAAGAGGCGCACGCGGTCCAGCATGGTCTTGACCCGCTCCCGCGTCCCGAGCTCGATCGAGATCATCCCGCCGAAGCCCGACATCTGTCGCGCCGCGAGCGCATGCTGTGGGTGCGATTCCAGTCCCGCGTAGAGCACCCGCTCGTGGCCCAGCCGCCCCGCCAGCCAGGCGGCGATGCGCCGGCCATTCGCGTCATGCGCCTGCATGCGGATCGCGAGCGTCTTGGTGCCGCGCAGGCAGAGCCAGGCGTCGAACGGCCCGGGCACCGCACCGGCCGCATTGAGGATGAACTGGAGCCGCGTCGCCAGCTCCTCGTCGGACGTGACGGCGATGCCGCCGATCATGTCGCTGTGCCCGTTGAGGTACTTGGTGCTGGAGTGCCAGACGACATCCGCGCCCAGTTCCAGCGGACGCTGGAAGATCGGTGTCGCGAAGGTGTTGTCCACGATGGTGAGCGCGCCCGCCCGCTTCGCGATGGCCGCGGCGGCCGCGAGGTCCGTCAGCCGCATCAGGGGATTCGTCGGCGTTTCCAGCATCAGCGCGCGGGTGGCCGGCGTGACGGCGTCGGCGATGCGCGCCGGATCACGCGTGTCGACATAGCTGAATGTGAGGCCAAACTGCTGCAGCAGCTTGTCGAACAGCCGGTACGTGCCGCCATACACGTTCTCGCCGACGACGATGTGGTCGCCCGACCTGAACAGCATCATCAGGCTGGTGAGGCACCCCATCCCGCTGCCGAAGGCAAAGCCGTGCGTCGCCCCTTCCAGCGCCGCGACGTTGCGCTCGAGCGCCTCACGGGTCGGGTTCTTGCCCCGGGCGTACTCGTAGCCGCGATGCACGCCGAACTCTTCATGCACGTACGTGCTGGTCAGGTAGAGGGGCGTCATGATCGCACCACAGGTGGGATCGGGACGCTGGCCGGCATGGATCGCGCGCGTGGACGGACCGTCGCGCAGGTCGGTGTCGAGGATGCGGGTCATCGGGATCGGAATGGGGTTGGGGCGAATCGTAACCCCGCGTCTGGCCCCTCGCACGGCGGCCCGCAGGACGCCGCGTGACCGGCGTCCTGGCCCTCGACCTGGCCTCCACCGCCGGCCTCGATCCGTTCGCCACCGCCACCGTGCCCCGCTGCCTGGTGGTGGATGACGAGCCGCGCCTCCGCCAGATCCTCGTGCGCGTGATGCGCGCCGACGGCTTCATCGTCGACGAGGCCAGCAATGGCGAGGAGGCGGTGCGCCGCATGGAGGAGTGCCCCTCCACCCTCATCCTCACCGACATCGAGATGCCGAAGATGGACGGCTTCTCACTGCTGCGTGAGCTGCGCCAGCGCTGGCCCGACGCCGCCGTCATGATGATCAGCGGCAACGGCGACGTGCAGACGGCCGTGAGCTGCCTCTCCGTCGGCGCCCTCGATTACCTCACCAAGCCCTTCCACCTGGAGGAGGTGCGCGCGCGCATCACCTCCGTGCTCGAACGGCGGCGCCTGGTGCTGGAGAACCGTGAGTACCAGACGCGGCTGGAGCAGAAGGTCCAGGCCCAGGCCCGCCGCATCGAGCAGCAGTTCCTGGGCGGCGTGCAGGCCCTCGCCGAGGCGCTCGAAGCCAAGGACCCGTACACCCATGGCCACAGCGTGCGCGTGAGCCAGTACGCCACCGCCATCGCCCGCCGGCTCGACCTGCCCCCCGCCGTGGTGCGCGCCGTCACCCTCGGCGGCCGCCTGCATGACATCGGCAAGATCGGCGTCCGCGAGGAGATCCTCACCAAGCCCGCCCGCCTCACACCGGAGGAGTACGCGCACGTCATGACGCACCCGATCGTGGGGTGGCGCATCCTCTCGGCCATGGTCGTGGACCAGCCGGAGCTGCTGAACATCGTGCGCTGGCACCACGAGCGCATGGACGGCGCCGGCCTCCCCGACGGGCTCACCGGCACCGAGATCCCGCTCGAGGCGCGCATCGTGTCGGTCGCCGACAGCTTCGATGCGATGACCAGTGGCCGCCGCTACCGCGACGACGGGGGCAAGGTGCTGCCCGATGCCCTCATGGAGCTGCGCCGCTGCGCCGGATCGCAGTTCGATGCGGATTGCGTCGGCGCCTTCATCGACGCCATCGACTCGGGCGAGATCGCGCTGCTGCCGCGCACCGACCTGCCGCAGTAGCGCCGCGACAGGCGCGGCTACGCCACGATCGTGATCCGCGTCGGCTGCTTGTACGACGCGAGGTGCGACTCGCACCAGTGGCGCACGGCCTCCGCCGTCACCGCCCCGTGCACGGTGACGTCGATCTCGTTCTCGCGGGTCGATTCCGGCGTGGCGGTGACCTCGACGCGCGTCACCCCAGGCAGCGCCCCGATCACGCCTTCCAGCTCGGTCGGGAAGATGTTGAACCCGTTGCGGGTGAACATCCGCTTGATCACGCCCTCGAAGGTGACGACGCCCTCGGCATCCATGCTGCCCAGGTCCCCGGTCTGCAGCCAGCCGTCGGTGCGTTGCAGGCCCTCCTCACCGCCGGAGACGTAGCCGGGCCCGACCAGCGGGCCGCGCACGCAGATCTCCCCGCTGCTGCCGACCGGCAGCTCGGCGGCGCTGACCGGCGCCCGCACGCTCACCTCAGCCCCCGGGTAAGGGATGCCGAGGGTGCCGATGCGGTTGGGGCGGTCCACGCGGTTGAACAGGCAGACCGGTCCGGCCTCGGTCAGCCCGTAGCCCTGGCGCAGTGGCGAACCGGTGGCCGTCTCCCACTTCCGCTGCACCCACACCGGCAGCGGGGCGCCGCCGCAGATGCAGAGACGGAGGGCGGGGACGTCGATGGTCCCGCCGCGACGCTCGATCGCCGAGAGCATCGCGATGAACACCGCAGGCACCCCCACCAGCATGGTGATCGACTGGTCGACCAGCAGCTCCACCGCCTTCAGGGGATTGAAGCGCGGCATCGTCGTCACGCGCGCGCCGGCCAGGAGTGGCGCGGTGAGGGTGACGGTCATGCCGAAGAGGTGGCTCCACGGCAGGAGCGCCAGCACGTGGTCCGCCAAACCGAGCTCGGCGGCATCGACCGTGGCGATGGCGTTGGCGAGGAGGTTCCGGTGCGTGAGGATCGCGCCCAGCGGCCGGCCGGCCATGGCCGAGGTGTAGACGACGGCAGCCTCCTCGTCGCTGCCCTCGGTTTCGGTGTCGCCTTCGAGCGACAGCCCGATGTGTGCCCCCAGGTCCACCACCGAGGCGTGGCCGTCGAGGATCACGGTCGCATGGCGCGGCGCGTCGTCGAGCAGCACCACCGGCAGGGTGTCGGGGAGACGGTCGGCGAACGGGGCGATGGTGAACACGGCGCCGACATCGGCGTCATGGCACTGGGCGGCGAGCTCGGCCCTGGAGCAGAGCGGGTTGAGCAGCACCGCACCCCGCCCCTCACTGGCGGCGAGGCCCACCAGGAACTGCGGCGAGGTGGGGAGGAGCAGGGCTGCGCGACGGCCGTACAGCCGCCTGGCGAGCGGGGCGCTGCGTTGCAGCAGCGTCAGTCCCGCCCCGACCAGCTGGGCCGCCGGATGCCCATCGATCGTCCCGCCGTGAGCGCCTGCGGCAAGGGGAAGCAGCGCTAATGGATTGCTCATGGTTCCGGATTGGGCGAAATTTCGCGGCAGGCTGCAGGTCGGGCGCGGAACGTAGCAGTCCATCGTGACGCGTCACAGCACACGGGCGTCCTTGCACGCATCCTCCCGGCCCGGGAGGGGCCTTGTCGCAGGCGTCCGGTATTGCAGCCGGTGGCACCGGGGACGACGGTCCCCGCCACTCGATCCACCCACCCAGAACGTGTTCAATGTCATCATTTGAAGGGTTGATGGTCTCGGTGTCTGGCATCCGCGGCCGCGTCGGAGCGGGGCTGACCCCGGAAGTGGTCGCCACCTACGCTGCCGGCTTCGGAGCCTGGGCGACCGGCAGGACGCCGGGCCGCCCCATCGTGGTCGGCCGTGACAGCCGCGTCTCGGGTCCGATGTTCCATCGCGTGGTGCTGTCCGCGCTGGAGTCGGTGGGGTGCCAGGTGATCGACATCGGCGTGGTGCCCACTCCAACGGTCCAGCTCGCCGTGGAGCACCATCATGCCGCCGGCGGCCTCGCGATCACCGCCAGCCACAACCCGGTGGAATGGAATGCGCTCAAGTTCATCGGACCCTCGGGGCTGTTCCTCGACCAGGCCGACAGCCTGAGCTTCCGCGCCGCAACCGACGCCGGCTTCGCCCGGGCAACCTGGGACAGGCTTGGCGCCACCACCCTGGACACCGGGGCCGTACAGCGGCACCTCGACCTGATCCTGGCGCTGGACTACCTCGACGTGCCGGCGTTGCGGGCCCGGAAGCTGAAGGTCGCGCTCGATTGCGTCCGCGGTGCCGGCTACCCGATCATGAGTGCGCTGCTGCACGCCCTCGGGTGCGAGGTGACGGCCATCCACACCGAGGCCGACGGTCGCTTCCCGCACGCCCCCGAGCCGATCGCCGAGAACCTCGGCGACCTCTCGGCGTTGGTCCGGCAGAGCGGAGCCGACATCGGCCTGGCGGTGGACCCGGATGTCGACCGCCTCGCCATCGTTGATGAGCTCGGTTCGCCGATCGGGGAGGACTACACGCTGGCCTTCGCCACCGCCCTCGTGCTCCGCAAGCGGCCGGGTGTGGTCGTGACGAATCTCTCGACCTCTCGTGTGGTCGAGGACGCCGCGATCGCCGCCGGCCAGCGCTGCGTGCTCTCGCCGGTGGGCGAGGCCAATGTCGCGGCCTGCATGAAGGCGGAACGGGCGGCCATCGGCGGGGAAGGGAACGGCGGCGTGATCCTGCCGGACCTCCATCTCGGCCGGGATGCCCCGGCCGGCGCCGCGCTGGTGCTGCAATTGCTGTGTAGTTCCGGCATGACGCCGTCGCAACTCAAGGCGGCGTCCCCGCGCTACGAGATCGTGAAGGACAAGCTGGACCGTCCGGATGCACCGCTGGGCGAGGTGTACGCCGCCCTGCGGGCCGCCTTCCCGGACGCGACGGTGGATGTGCAGGATGGGCTGCGGCTGTCGTGGCCGGACCGGTGGGTGCACGTGCGCCCGTCCGGCACGGAGCCGATCGTGCGGGTGATCGCCGAGGCGCCCACGCGGGCGGAGGCGGAAGCCCTGGTGTCGCAGTCGCGGGAACCGCTGGATGAACTCGTGCGCGCTCCTGCGCGCTGAGCGCCGGACTCAATAGTCACCTCGAAGGGCAACCAACATGTGTGGAATCGTCGGATACGTCGGGACCAGGGAATCGACCCCGCTGCTGCTGGAAGGGCTGCGTCGCCTCGAGTACCGCGGCTATGACTCGGCGGGTGTCGCGACCATGAACGGCAGTGGCGTGGAGATGCGCCGTGCCGCCGGCAAGATCGCGAAGCTCGAGAAGGCCATCCTCGACGAGCCGACGCACGGCTCGGTCGGCATCGCGCACACGCGCTGGGCCACCCACGGCCCGCCGACCGAGAAGAACGCCCATCCCCACATGGACGAGGACAAGACGATCGCCGTGGTCCACAACGGCATCATCGAGAACTCCTCCTCGCTCAAGCGCTCGCTCGAGGCCCGGGGCCACGTCTTCTCCTCCGACACCGACACCGAGGTGCTGTCACACCTGATCGAGGAGCTCTTCGACGGGAGCCTGGAGGATGCGGTGGTGCAGGCGCTCAAGCGCGTCGAGGGCACCTACGGCATCGCCGTGATCTCCAGCCGTGACAAGGACAAGATCGTGGCCGCCCGCAAGGGCAGCCCGCTGCTGATCGGCGTGGGCAAGGACGAGTGGTTCGTGGCCAGCGACGTCTCGGCCATCCTCTCGCACACCCGCGACGTGGTGTACCTCGAGGACGGCGACGTGGCGGTGCTCACCCGCACCGGGTTCCGCGTCATCGACCACTCGCAGAGCACCGTCACGAAGGTGATCAGCAAGATCGACTGGGACATCGACCAGATCGAGCGCGGCGGATACGCGCACTTCATGCTGAAGGAGATCTTCGAGCAGCCGGTGACGATCGAGAACACCATGCGCGGCCGCATGCTGCAGGAGGAGGGGACGGCCAAGCTGGGCGGCCTGAACCTGACCGACGAGCAGCTGCTGAAGATCGACAACATCGTCATCACGGCCTGCGGCACCTCGTGGCACTCGGCGCTGATCGGCGAGCAGCTCCTCGAGGAGTTCGCCCGCATCCCGGTGGAGGTCGAGTACGCCTCGGAATTCCGCTACAAGAACCCGATCATCACCGACCGCACGCTCTGCGTGGTGATCTCGCAGTCGGGTGAGACGGCCGACACGCTGGCGGCGCTGCGCGAGGCGAAGGCCCGCGGCGCCAAGACGCTCGGCCTGGTGAACGTGGTGGGCTCGACGATCGCCCGCGAGGCCGACGGCGGCATCTACCTGCACGCCGGCCCCGAGATCGGCGTCGCGAGCACGAAGGCGTTCACCAGCCAGGTGATCGCGCTCACGCTGCTGGCGCTCAAGCTCGGCCGCCTGCGCACCATGAGCATCCTGCAGGGCCGCCAGGTCATCGCCGCGCTGTCGGCACTGCCGGGCCAGATCAAGGAGATCCTCGAGCGCGCCAGCGACGTGGAGGCGGTGGCCGAGGAGTTCAAGCGGGCGCAGAACTTCCTGTACCTGGGCCGCGGCTACAACTTCCCGAGTGCGCTGGAAGGCGCGCTGAAGCTCAAGGAAATCAGCTACATCCACGCCGAGGGCTACCCCGCGGCCGAGATGAAGCACGGGCCGATCGCGCTCATCGACGAGATGATGCCGGTGGTGTTCATCGCCCCGCACGACGCCGTGTTCGACAAGGTCGTGAGCAACGTGCAGGAGGTGAAGGCACGCAAGGGCACCGTGGTCGCCATCACCACCCGCGAGGAGGAGTCGCTCGAGGGGCTGCTGGACTACGAGTTCCGCGTGCCGGAGACGATGGACATGCTGACGCCGATCCTGGCGTCGGTGCCGCTCCAGCTGCTCGCCTACTACATCGCGGTCAAGCGAGGCTGCAACGTCGACCAGCCGCGCAACCTGGCCAAGTCGGTGACGGTGGAGTAACGCACCGCTCCTGGTTCCTCACGAACGCACGCCCCGGTCACCGGGACGTGCGTTCGTGCGTTGCGGGCATCGGGACGGCGGCAGGCGCTGCCACGGCCGGCGCCGCCCGCGGCGCGAACACACCCGTTCACCACCGGGTACGCGCGCTTCGTCTCACCGCGATTGCCGCGCCCGCCACCGCGGCGTACCCTCGGTGCACGGGAACGGCACGCCGGCGAACGCCCCCCTCACCACAGCCCCGATCTCATGCCGGAGCCCCTCGTCCGGACGCGACACCTCTCGAAGCGCCACGTCACCGACGCCGCACCGGTGTTCGCACTGCGCGACGTCGACCTCGAGGTCCAGCCCGGTGAGCTGCTCGTGCTCATGGGCAGCTCCGGTTCAGGCAAGTCGACACTGCTCTACCTGATCTCGGGACTCGAACAGGCCAGCGCAGGCGAGATCCACTTCGCCGGCCAGCGCATCGACCAGATGGACGAGACCGCACTCTCGGTGCTCCGCCGCGAGGGAATCGGCTTCGTGTTCCAGGCCATCAACCTGATTCCGCATCTCACGCTGTTCGAGAACGTCGTGCTGCCCGGATACCTGGTGAACGGTGACCGCGACGCGGTGGATCGGCGAGCCACGGCGCTCTTCGACATGCTCGGCATCGGGGCGCTCGTGCAGCGCCTGCCGGCGCAGGTGTCCGGCGGCGAGCAGCAGCGTGCCGCGATCGCCCGGGCAATGATCAACGGGCCGCGCGCCCTGCTCGCGGATGAACCGACCGGCGCCCTCAACTCCGCAGCCGGCCGCGCGGTGCTCGACGGGTTCCGCGAGATCAACGCCCGTGGCCAGACGATCGTGATGGCCACGCACGACGTCAAGTCCGCCTGCATCGCCGATCGCGTGCTGTTCCTGCGCGACGGGCAGGTGCACGGCGAGTTCCAGTTCGCCGACCGGGGCGCGGCGATCGAGGATCGCGAGTCGCTGCTGGTGGCGTGGCTCGGCGCGCAGGGCTGGTGACCGGCATGCGCAGCCTGGCGCTGGTCGCGGCCGCGAACCTGCGGCGCCGCCGGGGGCAGGGTGTGCTGATCGGCACCATCCTGACACTCGCGGCGCTGATGCTCTGCACCGGCATCGGGCTGCTGCGGGAGATCCACACCCCGGTGCGGGCCATGCTCGATGCCCAGCGGGCGTCGCAGGTCACGATGTACCTCGACGCGCGCATTCACGAGCCGGACTCGGTGCGGGCGTGGTGGCGCGCACAGCCCGGCGTGCGCGCCGTCAGCGAGGCGATGGCGACCATGGACCTCTCCGAGAGCGCGTTCTTCCGCGGGCGTCAGCTGAGCCGGTTCCTGCAACTCGTCGAGCGGCCGGTGCACCGGTCGGACCAGGACTCGATCCGGATCATCGAGGGGCGCGCGGCCGCCGGCCCGGGGCCGGGCGAGATCTGGCTGCCGACCGGGCTTGCCGAGGAGATCGGCGCGCACGCGGGCGATACCCTGCAGCTCCCCGCCACCGACGGTCTCGTGCCCCTCGTCGTCGGCGCCGTCGTGGTCGATCCGCTCGCGAGCAGCGCGTTCGCGAATCCGGCGCGCGTCTGGGTGGGGGCCGGCGAACTGCCGATGCACTTCGCCAGCCCGCTGCTCACGCGCGTGATCGTCGCGGTCCGCCTGTCGCGTGGCGCCGACGTCGACGCGGCGTGGGACCGGTACATGCGCGCGCTCGGCGGCACCTACAGCGGCGGCCTGATGTCGGAGCGCGATGTGGTGTCGTCGTACACGGCGCCATACGAGTTGCTTGGCGCGGTGGTGGTCGCCTTCTCGGCGCTCGGCTTCCTGGTGGCGCTGCTGGCCGTGCAGGGGACGATCACCAGCGCCGTGATGACCGACTACCGGATCATCGGCATCCTGCGTGCCCAGGGGTTCCGGCCCGTCGACGTGGCGCGCGCCTACCTGCTGCAGTACCTGGTCCTCGCGCTGGTGGCGATTCCCATCGGCGTCCTGGCGGGCGTGGTGCTCGTGCGCCAGGCGGTGGCAATGCTCACCCGCACCGTGGCAACGCCGGTGCCGTTCGCCCCGGTGCTGGGGATGGCGATCGTGCTCGCGGTGGTGCTCCTCGCGATCGTGACGCTCGTGGTGGCGCGCGCCACGCGTGTTGCGGCGCGCGTGCGGCCGGTGGACGCCATCCGCTTCGGCGCGTCGGCAGGGCAGGCGGCGCCGTCGCCCGGGGTGCCGCTGCACCGGCTGCGCTGGGCCTCGGTGCCGCTGATCGTCGCCATCCGGAGCCTCGGGCAGCAGAAGCGGCGCGCGGCGGTGCTCGCGCTCGCCGTCGTGTTCGCCACGCTGGCCTCCGCGCTGGCGATCAACCTCGACTACACCTTCGGACGCATGACGCTGCATCTCGCGGCGTTCGGCTTCGATGCCGCCGACGTGCGCGTGACGCGTGCCGGCCGGCGCTTCGGCATGCGCCACGAGGCGATGATGGAGGTGCTGACGACGCGGGCCGGCGTGAAGGCCGTGGCGACCTGGAACTTCATGGACGGGAACTTCCCCGCCGGAACGCGCGGTGCGACACGCAACGTGAACGGACTGGTCATCGACGGTGACATGGCGGGCCTGGGCTACACCAACGTGCGCGGCCGCAATCCGGCCGGCGCGAGTGAGATGTCGATCGGCATCCGCACAGCGGAGGAGATGGGGCTCGACGTCGGCAGCACCCTCACGGTGCAGATGCTCGGTGCGCCGCTCACGCTGCGGGTGGTGGGGGTGTTCCAGTCGATGAACAACACCGGCCACGGCTTCCGTGTCCGCGCGGACGCGGTCCGGCGGGCCGACCCGCTCTGGACACCGAGTGAGTACGCGCTGGCGCTGGTCGCGGGCACCGACGTGGACCGCTTCATCGCGGCCCTCGAGCGCGAGTACGGCGAGGCCGTCGACGCGAAGCGCGGTGACTTCTTCATCCGGGACCAGCTGGCGCAGATCATGACGGGATTGCGCATGACGAACGGGTTCCTCGCGCTCGTGTTCCTCATCGCCGCAGCGGTGTTCATCGTGAACACGACGCTGCTCACGATCGCGGAGCACCGACGGGTCTTCGGGATCCTCAAGACCACCGGCATGACCCCCGGGCAGCTGCGATCCTCGATCATGGCCGCGGTGGGTGTGCAGGCGGTGGCGGGCGTCCTGGCCGCGCTGGTGCTCTGGTTCCTGCTGGCGCGCACCGTGCTGTCCGGCGTGTTCGGGACGGTGGGGCTGGTGACGTTCCCGCTCGAAAACTGGGCCCTCGGCATGGCCGTGATGGCGCCGGTGATCGTGTGCTGCTGCCTTGCCAGCGCCTGGTGGCCATCGCGACAGGTGCTCGCGATCGACCCGCGCACGCTGATCGTCGAATGAGGCCGACCCTCACGCTGCTGGCGGCCGCCCAGCTGCTGCTCTCGATGCCGATGTCGGCGCAGCCGCTGCCGCGTGGCGTCCGCGACTCGCTCGATCGCTTCCTCGTGCGCCATCTCCGCGAGATCCCCGTGCCCGGGTTCTCCGTCGTCGTGGTCAGGGGCGGCACCGTCGCCTACAGCAGGGGATTCGGGGTCGAGGTCGCCGGCGGCACGCGCCCGATGACCACACGGTCGCCGGTCGCGATCGGATCGCAGACCAAGTCCATCACCGCGATCGCGATGATGCGACTCGTCGAGCGCGGACTGGTCCGGCTCGATGCGCCGGTCGTCCGGTACCTGCCGTGGTTCCGGACCGCGGATCGCCGCGGCGGCGAGATCACGGTGCGCATGCTGCTGCACAACACGTCGGGGATTCCGAGCGCCGACAAGTGGCTGTACAGCCAGGACTCGGACGAAGGGGCGATGGAGCGCGAGGTGCGCGGCCTGTCGTCGGTGATACTCACGCGGACACCGGGAACATCGTTCGAGTACGCGAACGAGAACTGGAGCGTCGCCGGTGCGATCATCGAGGCCGTCTCGGGCATGCGCTATAGCGCCTTCCTCGAACAGGAGTTCTTCCACCCGCTCGGCATGACCCGGTCCAGCACCTCGCGGGCGCGGTTCGCGGACATCGGTGCGCTGTGGGGCCATCATGCGGAGCCCGACGGTGTCAGCCCCGCCGGCCCGCGGTTCATCTCCGGCGCCCTCGCGGCCGGAAGCGAGCTTCGCATGTCGGCGGACGACATGGGGAAGTACCTCGGGATGCTGCTCCGGAAAGGTGCCACGGGCGGCACGCGCTACCTGCGCGAGGAATCGGTGGCGCAACTCTTCGTGCCGGGGAGCATCACCACCGTCACCATGCCGGAGATGGGGGTGCGCGGGGGAAAGTCCGGCTATGGGATGGGGTGGGTGGTCGTGAGCGCGGACGGGCGCACGGTGATCAACCACGGCGGCAGCACCGTCGTGATGAGCTCATGGACGATCATCGACACCCTCACGAAGACCGCCGCAAGCGTGCTGTATGGCGGCCCGACGCTCGATGCGTATCGCTATCCCGGTCAGCTCTGGCTCGTGAACAACCTCCTCCACATCACGAACGGCGAGCCCCTCAGCACGCTCGGACGGCCCACCGAGGCCGATCCGACGCGCAACGCCTACGAGCTGCCGGGTGCACTGCGCGATCGCTACCTCGGCACCTACCTCTCGCCGGACGGCTTTCGCGCCGAAGTCGTGGGTGCGCCGCGGGGCGATCGCCTGCAGTTCCGCATGGATGCCGGCGCCTCTCGCTACCGCGCCGATCTCGACTTCGTGAGTCCGTCGAGTGCGGTGCTGCGCAACATCGCCGGTGCCGCGCCGATCACCTTCACGATCACACCCGCTGGTGTGGTCACCGGCCTCGCCGGCAGTGTGCCCGGGGGCGTGTTCCGCAGGCGCAGCGCCGCCGACGTTGCGCGCGTGCAGGAGCGGGAATCGCCGGGCGGCCGCGTCCGCATCCAGGTGCCGCGTGACTGGACGGTGTCGTTCGACGGGAACGCGTTCACTGCGGTGCGCACAGCCGACCCCACGACACGCCTCAGCGGTGTGCTCGCGCCCAGCCGGGGCGGCATGCCCGTCGCCCTCCGCCTGTCGACACGGTCGGAATCGATCGGACGCCACGAGTGGACGCGCCGGACCTGGATGGAGCGCACACCTGCGGGCGCGCGTCAGCGGACGCAGCTCGAGACGCAGGTGGGCACCGACTGGTTCCGCCTCGACGCCGACGTGGCGCCGGGGCGGCTGACGGCTGCGCTGCGCGATGTCATCGTGCCGCTGCTGTCGACGATCGAACTCCGCTAGGCGTCTGGCACGTGTCCCCAGGCCGTTGACACCCCGCACGAACGCCGGCCGATCTCCCGGCGTCGGTGGATGATGTGGCGGGGCGACTCCACCGTGTGGTGGCTGCCCGAAGCCGTCACGGTGCTCATCGCGGACGACGAGTCACCGTTCGCGGGGGAGTGCGTGCGGACACGGCCCACCGGCCGCCGGCTCACCGGCCGCCGGCTCACCGGCCGCCGGCTCACCAGCGGACGCACCTGTCGCGCCGCCATTCAGTCGGCACTGGGCCACTGAGTGCGTGACGCCGCTCCGGGCGGCGTGTCGGCGGCCGCCAGCACGAGCAGTGCCAGGATGAGCGCGACGCTGTACTCGCTGCCGCCGCTGCCATGCTCCCCGACGAACCAGCCGAGGTGCCGGTGGATGATCACGATGCCGGCCAGCAGCAGCAGCGTGAAGCCGGCCGCCATCACACGCGTGCGGATCCCGAGCAGCAGCAGCGTGCCGCCGATCAGTTCGAAGGCCGTCACGAGCCAGACCAGCAGCACGCCGAGCGGAAGGCCCGTGCGCTCGAGATAGGCGCCGAAGCTGGCCACCGAGCCATCGCGAAGGACGCGCACGACCGCATGCGCGAGAAAGAGGCCGGCGGTACCGATGCGCAGCAGGCGGATCGCGTGCGGGAGTGCGATGAAGGGGAACGGCGTGGACAGCGCTCCGGTGCGCCGGAGTGACGAAACGTGCCGGTCGTGCTCGGGCAGTGACATGAGCGGGCCCTCTGCAGGTGGGTGCGGTCGCGGGAGTGTTCCCCGCACGTTCCTCCACAATGCCGCGCGCACGCCGTCGGCGACATGTCGCTCATGGCACGAAATCCGCCGTTCGTCACGCGGGGCGCGAGTGAGGCCGTGATGGTACCCAGTTCCGCTCACGCGTCGGGGCGAGCTGGCGCAGGCGCGGCCGCCGTTCGTGCCGCCCGCGAGTCTGGCGTCCGCCGTGGCGCGCTGCCTGGCTCGTCATCGCGGATCTGCCGTTGGTCACCGCGAGTCCACGGCAGGTACCAGTCGCCGTGCGCAGGCCGGCCCGGTCACGTTCCGTGTGCGGTGTGACGCGAGGTGCGTCGCCGCCGATGCGTCGCGGTGCTGACGCGACAGCACGGAACCAACTGTCTCTCCCGATCCTGCCATGCGATCATCCACTTCCGTGACACACTGCAGCCGGCTCGGCCGGCCTGCGTGGACCTCCGCACTGCTCGTGCTGCTGGTGGGCGCCGCTCCGGCGGCGGCCCAGACCTGTGAGGCGACCTTCGCGAAGAGCGGGAACCCGATCACCGGCCTGCGCTACACGGCCATCCAGAGCGTGCCGGACCTGTCCACGCCGGACGCCGTGAACCAGTTGCGCGGGATCGTGCTCGCCCGCGGCTACGATGTGCTGGCGGCCGAGCCGGCAGCCGGCAACATGCTGCTCGAGGTGCCGCAGACCGCCGATCGGCGGTCGTTCCAGATCGTGGCGCAGGCGACGACCGAGGGGCAGCTGACCACGATGCAGCTGCGCGTCACGTTGCGCGGGGGGGTCTTCGCGAAGCAGGAGGCCGTGCGTGGCGAGGTGTGCGCCGTGCTGGCCGAGCTCAAGGGCGGCAGCGCCGGCGTCGCCGCTGCCGCGCGCGGGCGGACGGCCACGGCGGCGGCCGGCCCGCCCACCGCGCTGACGGCGCAGACACTGGCGGACCGGGTGTCGAAGGAGGCGGAACGGAACGTGAGCGAGATTCCCCTGCGCTACGCTGGTCGTTCGTTCACGCTGAGCGGGACGGTCGCGAGCGTCACGCGCGATGGCGAGTCGTACCGGGTGCGGTTCGCCATCCTCTCGTGGGAAGAGAAGGCCGTCAGGCTCCCCGGCTACCCGCAGTTCAAGACCGAGATCATGTGCGTGCTGGCACCCGGGCAGTCGGTGTATGCGCTCACGCTGCGCCCGAAGTCCTCTGTCCGACTGACCGGTACGTTCGCCGAGTACCGCGAGGTGCTGCCGTCGGCGATGTGGCTGTCGGACTGCCGGCCGGCGCAGTAGCCGCGCGGACGCCGACGGCATGACCGGTGCTGGCGCTAGTACAGCTCGCGGCCGTCGCCGAGGAGGCCGACGAGGCAGTCGCGACCGGGCTGGAGGCAGTTGGTGACGATCAGCCGGAAGAACTCCGGCGTCCACCCGTTCATCCAGTCGGCGTGCGCGGAATAGCCGCCGCGGGTCGCGGCGGGATACATGTCCGACGTCAGCCGCCAGTAGGCCGGGGTCATGCCGGTGGTGACCGGCCAGCGGAAAATCTCGGTGATGATCGGCAGCATCACCGGGTGCGACGGCGGGCAGGTCGAGCGCGCCGGCGGGTTGCGGTAGTCCGGGTACGCCATGTGGCCCTTGTGGTCGGGCGAGTCGAGGCGCACCCCGTCCCAGCACTGCGGGAAGTTGATGCTGAGCGTCACCATGTCGCCGACGGGACAGTCCGGAATCGCCCCGGTCACCGGCCGCGACGTCTTCAGGCAGCCCCACGTGGCCACGTCGAGCGCGTTGATCACCTGCGTCTTCCCCACGTTGCCGCGGTCGCCGGCGATCATCTGCAGGCCGGCCGGGATCTCGCGGATCGTGGCGGGATCGACATTGTAGCCGGTCTTGTAGTAGATGGTCGCGACATCGGGCGGGATCACCCGGCTGGTGCGCACGTCGAACACCGCCGGCACCCAGTAGCCGGTGCGGTTCACCGTCCCACCCTGGCAGGTACCCGCGCCGCTGGTGGTGAGGCTCGGCGACGTGGATCCGGGCGTGATGTCGGCGTTGCCGAAGAACATGTGCAGGTGCGACAGGTTCGCCCCGCCGGGATACACGATCGGGTCGAAGAAGTCCATCTTCGCGAGCGTGCAGGTCATGCGGAAACTGCCCTCGCCCTGCGGCGCCGAGGGCGCGACGCTGCCGGCTCGCACCAGCGGGCCCGGCACGCCGGCATCCCCGAGTGGCACCTGCAGCACCGCGGCATCGAGGCCGGCCATGCCGGGCATGGCGTTCGGCATCTCGACGGTCTGCTCCTCGCCGATGCGGCACTCCGTGTAGGCGGCCGGCGGCGCACCGCTGAACCCGCGGGCGTAGCCGCTCGCGGCGCACGGGACGCTGCCGTAGAACGCCTGCGTGTGCGTCACGCCGCTGGCCGCCACCAGCATCACGTCGCGGCGGCCGATGAACTCGCAGACCGCGCCGGTGGTGGAGCAGAAGGTGAACTGCTGCACGGGGGCCGGCTGCACCGCCAGCGTGCGCGTGGTGGTGAGCGGCGTGCCGCCGATCGTCGCGCGGACCGTGGCGGCCGTGCCGACGCCGGTGCCGGTGTACACGGCCCGGTAGCTCGAGTCGAAGGTGAAGAACGTCACGTCACCCACCCGGCCGGTGCTGGTGCCTCCGCTGACGGCGATCTCCACCGTCAGGCCGGGTCCGATCCGCGCGCCGGCGGCATCCCGCGGCACGACGCTGATCGTGGTCGTGCGGCCGAGGGGCACGCTCGCGGTCGCCACGCTGATGGTCGTCGTGCTGGTCGAGACCTCCCCGGGCGAGCCGCCCGGGCCGGGGGGCAGCGCTGCGTCGGACCTGCACGCGAACAGGGCCAGCGAAAGCGTCGCGCCGAGGACAACGCGGATCCTGTGCGTGGCGAGCCCGGCGTCGGGCACGGAACGAAGGGACATCTCGGAACGGTCCGCGGGCGAGGGGGGCCACGGGGGCGCGGACGCAGCCCCCGGAACCAGACCGCCGCTGCATGCGTCGCGTCACGACGCCGGGGTCTGCCCCCTCCAGTGCAAGCCCTGCGCCGTCTCCGCCCCGCCTGGCGCCGGGCCGTCGGCGGGGGCCGTTGCGCTCAGGGCAGAGGAGCCGGTGCCGCCGCCATGCGCTGCACGAGCTGCTCCCAGAAGGCCACCGAGACGTGGAACGCCTCGACGCCGATCCGCTCGTCGCGACCGTGGGCCCGCGACGGCTCACCCTGCTCGGAGGCCAGTCCCGAGACGCCGTAGGTCGGGATGCCGGCGTTCCGCGTGAAGAGGCCGTCGGTGGCCCCGGTGCTCATTTCGGGCACGACCGGTGCGCCGCCGAAGAATGCGGCCGACAGCGCCCGCATCGTGCCCATCACGTCAGGGCGCAGCGCCGACGGCGGGGATGGCACGACCTCGCGGGTGCGACTGACCTTCACCTTCGGCCCCACCACGCGCTGCAGCACGGCCATCACCGAGTCCACCGGCTCATCGGGCAGCATGCGGCAGTTCACGAGTGCGGTGGCACGCTGCGGCAGCGCGTTGTCCGCGTGGCCACCCGACAGGCGCGTGGCCACACACGTGGTCCGCAGCACGGAATTGAACCACGGGTTGCCTGCGGACAGTGCGGCCACGCTGGCAGAGTCGGTCGCACCCGCCGCCACACGGCGCATCAGCGCCGCCAGCTCGGGCGCCTGTGACGCCGCCGATTCACGGAAGTAGCCTGCCGAGATCTCCGTCAGTCGCGCCGGAAAGCTGAAGGCGCCCAGGCGCGAAAGGCCGGCGGCGAGTTCGTAGATCGCGTTGTCGGCGCGGGGCACCGAGCTGTGCCCGCCCGGGTTCGTCGACTCGAGGTGGAAGTCCGCATACACCTTCTCGGCGGCCTGCATCCCCACACCGACGGCCTTCCCCTGTTCGGTGGCGACACCGCCGGCATCGGTGTTCAGCGCCAGCTCCGCCTCGCGCAGCGGTGCATGGTGCTCCAGCAGCCACCGGATCGAGCGACCATCCGTTTCCTCGTCGGCACTGAGCACGGCGATGATGTCACGGTCGGGCACCCAGCCCGCGCGCTTCCAGCGCACGAAGGTCGCGACGATCGCGGCCAGGCCGGCCTTGTTGTCGTCCACGCCGCGGCCGTAGTACCAGCCGTCGGTCTCGCCGAAGGTGAACGGCGGCCGCGACCAGTCGCTCGCCAGCGCCGGCACCACGTCCATGTGCGCCATGACCAGGATCGGCTTCCGCCCCGACGCGCGGCCGCGGTACCGCACCACCAGCGAAGTGAGCTCGGCGCTTGGCCCCATGAGCTGCACGTCGGCCGCCGCGAAGCCGGCCGCGCGCAGGCGTCGTGCGACCAACCCGGCCAGCCGCGGCACCCCCGCCGTGTTGCTCGACGAATTCACGTTCACGAGTTCCGCGAGGATCGCACGTTCCTCGGCGCGATGGCGGGCAGCGGGCGTGGCGGACTGCGCGCAGAGCAGCGCCGTCGAGCACGCGAGCAGGGCGAGCGTGCGGGACGCGGCGGTGAGTGTCATGAGGATCGTCGCTTGGGTGACCCGGGGACCTTCCGCCGGGTGGCCTGCTTCACTGCCGTGGCCGGTGCCTGCTTCGCCGGTGCCTTCTTTTCAGCGCCTCTCTTCGTGGGCGCCTTCCTCACCGTCTTCCTCACTGCTTTCTTCGCCGCTGTCTTCGCCGCTGTCTTCGCCGCTTTCTTCGCTGCTTTCCTTGCCGCTTTCTTCGCCACTTTCTTCACCGCCTTCCTCGGTGACTGCGTCGATGCCGGCCGGGTGCGTGGCGACTTCGCGCGCCGCGCCGCCGCGGACTGCGCGGGTCCGGCCACACTCGCCGGCGCGCCGGCAATGGCGGCCGTGCCGGCATCGGTGAATTCCACCGGCGTCGATTCGGCGGTGCGCTCCCAGAGTCGCACGCCACCCTGGATGGCGTTCTCGTTCGAGCCGCGGGTGGCGGCATCGGGCAGGTGCACGAGCTTGCGTGCATTGCCGCCGCCCAGCACGATGCCATCGCAGAGCAGTGCGGCGCGGAACAGGTCGCAGATCTTGTGGACGTGCCGCTCCCACTTCTCGTCGCCGAGGCGCGCCAGGCCGGCATCACCGATGTACTCCTCGTAGCTCTTGCCCTTGCGGTACGGCAGGTGTGCCAGCTCCAGCGGCTCCACGTGCCAGTCCTCGACGATCGCATTCCCGAGTCCGGTGCCCAGCCCCAGGAAGAGCATGCGGCCGCCGGCGTAGCTGCCGAGTGCCTGCATGGCGGCGTCGTTGATGATCCGCACCGGCTTGCCGAAGGCCTTCTGGAAGTCGAAGGTGATCCAGCCACCGGCGATGTTGATCGGCTCGCGGTACGGGCGGTTGTCCTTCACCGGGCCGGGATAGCCGAGGGAGATGGCCTCGAAATCCCAGTCCTTCGTGAGCTGCAGGACCCCGCGCACCATGTCGGCCGCGGTCATGGTGGGGCCGGACGGGATGCGATGGGTGACGCGGTCCCACGATCCGGCAACCTTGATGTGGGTACCGCCGACATCGATGACGAGGATTCTCACAGCGGAAGTCTCCGGGCAGCGCAGCGACATCACCGTGCGACGAGCCGGGCTCACCACCTGCAGCGATGTGGGGGTTCTGGATGCGGGAGTCTGGTGCCTCGGGCGCGGCACGTCAACTTTGCAGGCAGATGCGAGTCCTCCTCCAGCGAGTCAGCCGCGCCGAAGTCCGGGTGGACGATCGGGTCACGGGTCGGATCGGGCGCGGCTACCTGCTGCTGCTCGGGCTGACCCATGCCGACGACGAGGGGCGGCTGGCCTGGATGGCCGAGAAGGTGGCTGGCCTGCGGCTCTTCGCCGATGCCGAGGGGAAGATGAACCTCGCGCTGGGCGACGTGGGGGGGGCCGTGCTCGTGGTGAGCCAGTTCACGCTGTACGGCGACGCCACCCGGGGCCGCCGGCCCAGCTTCATCGAGGCGGCACGGCCCGAGGTCGCCATCCCGCTCTACGAACGCTTCATCACGCTGCTCCGCGCGCAGGGCCTGACGGTGGAAACCGGCGAGTTCGGCGCAATGATGGACGTGGACCTCGTCAACGACGGTCCCGTCACCCTCTGGCTCGAACGCTGACCTCATGCGCGTGATCCTCGCCTCCCAGTCGCCGCGGCGGCGGGAACTGCTCTCGCTGGTCGGCATCGACCACGCCGTGCAGCCGGCCGACATCGACGAGACGCCGTGGCCCGACGAGGCGCCGGTGCCGCACACCGAGCGCCTGGCCCGCGCCAAGGCGGCGGTCGTCGCTGCCGGTGCCCCGGATGCCCTCGTCATCGCCGCCGACACCATCGTCGTCGTCGATGGCGCGATCCTCGGCAAGCCGGCCGACATCGCGGAGGCGCGGGCCATGCTGCACCGCCTCAGCGGGCGCACGCACGAGGTGTGCACCGCGATGGCCGTCGCACACGGCGGCCGCGTGGAGTCGGAGGTGGTGCGTGTGAGCGTGCGGTTCCGGCCGCTCGACGACGACACGATCGTGCGCTACGTGAACACCGGCGAACCGATGGACAAGGCCGGCGCCTACGGCATCCAGGGCTACGGCGCCACCATCGTCGAGCATATCGAGGGCGACTACTTCGCCGTCATGGGCCTCTCGCTGGTGACCGTGGTGACACTCGCCGCGCGGATGGGCGTGCACTATCGCTTCGGGCCGCTGCAGGCCGGTTGAGCGGCCACGGCCCCGCGCGACCGGTCAGCCGGTGAGTGCGTCGCCCGCACCGGCGCTGCGCTCACCGTACTGTCCGGCATACGCCACCTTCCAGCGCTGCACCCGCGACAGCACGTCCTCGACGGTGATCCGCGGCAGGCGATCGAGGCGGTTCTCCATGCTGATCGGGTAATCCTCGCCCGGTTCGCCGTAGGCGTCGATCATCAGGTCGTGGAACTTCCGGTAGGGCCCGACGCGCTTCGGGTTCGAGTAGCCGATGAGGCTCACCACGGGGCGGTCCAGCGCGACGGTGATGTGAAGCGGACCCGTGTCCGGGCTCAGCACCAGGGCGGCGCCATCGATGAGCTGCACGAGCCCGCGCAGGCCGCTGCCGAGCGCACTCACCACCGGCACGCGTGCGGCCTGCATGATGGTGCGCTCGGCCGCCAGCTCGCGGTCGGACCGGCCACCCACGAGCACCGGTTGCAGCCCGAAGTCGCTGTGCAGCACGTTGCACACCTCGGCCCATCGTGCCGGGAGCCAGTCCTTCTGTGTCTTGCTGGTGGCCACCACGATCGGCGCGATCGGCCGGTCGAACACGCGCAGCCGCTCGCGCTGCTGTCCCCGCTCGTGCGGCCAGGGCCCCAGGTTCCACACCGGCGCACCATGCGGCACGCCCAGCGCGTCGAGGAACTCGAGGTACTGGTCCTGCACGTGCTGCATCGGGTGCGGCGGCACCTGCGCGTTGGTGAACACCCAGTTCATGTCACGTGCCCGCGCCATGTCGAAGCCGAGCTTCACCGGCGCCTTCACCATGCGCGTGATCATGCCCGCCTTGAGGTACACCTGCAGCGCCAGTGCCACGTCGAATCGCCGGGTGGACAGCTGGCGCCGGATGTCGTTGAAGGCGCGCAGCCCGTTGCCACGCTCGAACAGCAGGATGTCGCTGATGTCGGGATGGCCGCGCACGAGCGTCGCCGGGCCGGGCTGCAGGATCCACGTGACACGCGCATCGGGCCGGTGGCGCCGGAGTGCCGTGAGCACGGGCAGGACATGCACCGCATCACCCACGGCACTCATCATCACGATGCAGATCCGGTCCAGCGACGCACGCACGGTGGCGGGCCGCGCGGCGGGGGCGACGGTGGTCGCCGCGCCGTCAGCCACCGAGGCGCTCGATGAGCCTGGCGAAGCCGGGACCGGGCGTCTTCTCCTGCCACTTGCGCGCCGAGCGCACCAGGCGCGCCACGTTCATCCACTCGGCCTTCTTCTCGGCGAACCTCAGCGTGTCCACGTCGAGCACGTAGGCCAGCTGCCGTCCCGATGGCATGGCCACCGCCGGTGCCACCGACGGCTCCGGCGTGACGGCCGTGGACTCGGTCACCTCGCCGTCCGGGGGCGGCGGCGGCGCATCGGCGTCGCCGGGCGCGCCGTCGGCACGCTCGCCCGCGTCCTCCCGCACCGCCTCCAGCGCTGCCGGAGTCGATCGCTGCGGTATCACATCCGCGGGAGGCGCATCGCCGGGCCCGTCGTCCGCGTCCGTCTCCGCCGCGTCGTCATCGGTCGCGATCAGGATGTTCTTGACGTTCAGGTCGGGGTGATACGCCCACGTGCGCGCCAGCTTCCGCAGCAGCACGATGGTGGTGTCGATCGCGCGCTCGTGCTCCGCCGGCGCGTCTTCCACCGAGAGGATCGTGGCCAGGTCTTTGGCGTTGGTGATCTCGCGCGTCACCACGTCGGCCCGCCAGAGCTGGCCGTACATCACCGGATAGAGCACGAAGCCGAGCACACGCGGGGTGGGGATGCCCACATGCCGCAGCGTCCAGCTGATGCGCAGCTCGTCGGCGGCGCGCGGGTCTCGGAAGACATCGGACGTCACCGAGGCCAGCAGCCCGCCGTGATGGCTGTGGCGCACCACCACGCTCACCTCCTCGTTCCCCGGCAGCGGCACGCTGTACGCCGTCTGGCGTCCCATCAACGCGCGGCGCTCGGGGTGCGCTGCCGCCCACTCGTACACACTCGCGTGGCCGAGCAGCATCAGCTCGAAGTACTCCATCGTGCTGCCGTGCGCGACCACCGTGGCATCGCGCACCAGCTTCATGGTGTACCCCGAGGGATACATGCCGTCGGGAATCAGGCCCCCGGGAGAGGCGATGGGCGAGCCGGCGAAGGGCGAGACGGCATCGTGCAGGCTCGACGTCATGCGCGCACCCGGCCGATCGCGGTGAGCAGCGCGCGGGACTTGTTCTCCGTCTCCAGCCACTCGTGCGCCGGCACCGAGTCGTAGACGATGCCCGCGCCGACCTGCACGCTGGCCTCGCCACCGGCGATCACGCAGGTGCGGATGGTGATGGCCAGGTCCATGCGCCGGTCGCCGGCGGCGAGGTAACCCACGGCGCCGGCATACGGGCCGCGGCGCTCGGGCTCGAGCTCGTCGATGATCTGCATCGCCCGCACCTTCGGCGCGCCCGTCATCGTGCCGGCCGGGAAGGTCGCACGCACGACGTCGAGGGCCGACATGCCGGCCCCCACCTCACCCGTCACCTCGCTCACGAGGTGCAGCACATGCGAGTATCGCTCCACGGTCATGAACTCCGTCACGCGCACCGTCCCGAAGCGCGCCAGTCGTCCCACGTCGTTACGTCCCAGGTCCACCAGCATCACGTGCTCCGCCCGCTCCTTCTCGTCCGACGCCAGCTCCGCCGCCAGCCGTGCGTCATCCGCCGCCGTCGTGCCGCGGCGGCGCGTGCCGGCGATCGGGCGGACGGTGACCGTGCCGCCCGCCAGCCGCACCAGCACCTCCGGCGAACTCCCCACCAGCTCCATGCCGTCGAGCACCAGGTGGTACATGTACGGCGAGGGGTTGAGCGCCCGCAGGGCCCGGTAGAGCGTGAGCCCGTCGAAGTCGTGCGGCACGGTGATCCGCCGCGCCAGCAGGCACTGGAAACAGTCGCCGGCCACGATGTACTCGCGGATCCGCTCCACCGCCGCGCTGAACGCCTCGCGCGTGAAATTACTGCGCCCCTCGGAAATTGGCGCGGTCTCATCCAGCACCAGCGGCGGGAGCGTCGCCGGCCCCTGCAGCCGTGCGATGGTGTCCTGCACCTCGCCCACGGCCGCCTCCCAGGCGGTCCGGAGCGAGGCGTCGTCCACCGAGTCCACCGGCACCGAGGTCACCACCCGCGCCTGCGACTTGAGGTTGTCCATGACCACCACCGTGCGGGTGGTGATCCAGAGTGCATCCGGGGTGTCGGTGCCACGCGGCGAGCGCACCGGCAGGTGCTCGATGTGGCGCACCATGTCGTAGGCGAAGAACCCCACGGCGCCCGCCCAGAAGTCGCCCAGCTCCGGCACCACCACCGGCTCGTAGCGTGAGACCTCCGCGCGCAGCGACTCGAAGGGGTCCGCCACCGGTTCCGCGCCATGCCAGCCGGCGTCCGGCGTCCAGCGATCCACGGTGTCGTCCCGCAGGCGCCAGGCGGCCCGCGGCTCGGTGCCGAGGAAGGTGTAGCGGGCCCAGGTCTCGCTCCCGGCCGGTGCGGACTCGAGGAGGAACGCGAACGGCCCGCGCCGGAGCTTCGCGAAGGCCGAGACGGGCGTGTCGAGATCCAGCAGGCAGTCATGCCAGACCGGCACCAGGCGGCCGGGGGCGGCCATCGCCCGGAAGGCGTCGAACGATGTGACCAGGGACACGCGGGACGGGCGGAGGGCGTGGGTGCCGTCGGCGGCACGTGAGGGAGAGATTGCGGGATGCGACGACAGCTGATCCGGGTCGGTGCCGCCGTGCTGGCGCTCCTCGTGGCGCACCCCAACACCGTACACGGCCAGGTCGCCGAATGGAATGATGCACGGGCGGTCTCGCTGGCGCAGCGGGCGACGGCCCGCCGGACGGCGGAACTCGCCGACACCACCCTCCACGACTACAGCGCACGGGCGCGGGGCTACGTCACCTTCCTGGCCCAGTCGGGCGAGGGGCTGAGCGAGCCGCCGAAGGTGGTCAAGGCCGACGAGCTGGGGCTCGAGGTCTTCTGGCGCGCACCCGGCCAGAGCAAGCAGCGCATCCTCGGCCGCCGCGACACGCTGCTGCTCCCGACCGATATCGAGTACCACCGCGACCATCTCGGCATCGTCCAGAACAACTTCCCCGAGATCATCCGGCTCGGCGACGGCGACGAGGTGCTGGACGTGCCGCACCCCCTCTCGGCCCGTGGCATGGCGGCCTACGACTTCCGTGTGGCCGACTCGCTGGTGATCCGCCTCGCCGACCGCACCATCGAGGTGCTGCAGCTCAGCATCCGGCCCAAAGATGACCGCCAGCCCCGGGCGGTGGGTGCGCTGTTCGTGGAGCGCAGCACGGCGCAGGTGGTGCGGATGGCGTTCTCGTTCACCCGCGTCGCGCTGCGTGACAAGTCGCTGGAGGATGTGTCGGTGATCCTCGAGAACGGGTTGATCGAGGACCGGTACTGGCTGCCGCGCCGCCAGCAGATCGAGATCCGCCGCAGCGGCACCTGGCTGGACTTCCCGTTCCGCGGCATCATCCGCGGCCGCTGGGAGATCCGCGACTACGACGTGAACACCGGCCTGCCCGGCATCAGCTTCGGGGGGCCGGAGATCGAGCCGGCGCCACCTGACCGGCGGGCCGCGTTCGCGTTCACGGGGGCGCTGCTCGACGGCCTGCCCCCCGACGTGCGCACGGTCACCGACTCGGACGTGCGCGCCGTGCAGGATGCCGCCCGTGAGCTGGTGCGCGCGCAGGCGCTGCAGCGCACCCGTGCCACGGCGCTGCAGGCGCGCAGCCTGTCCGACTTCGCACGCGTGAACCGCGTGGAGGGGCTGGCGCTCGGCGCAGGCATCACGCAGCGACTCGGCGGCGGGCTGCGCATCGGTGGCACGGCGCGCATCAGCACCACGACCGGCGCGGTGCGTGGCGGTGCGGCGATCGTCTACGAGCGCGCCTCGGGCGCGGGCGTCTCGCTGCGCGCCGAGCGGCAGCTTGGTGAGATCGGCGTCGTGCCGGAAGGGTCGATCACGAAGAACTCGATCGCGGCGCAGGAGTTCGGCAGCGACTGGACCAGCCCCTTCGAGCGGCGCCAGGTGGCGCTGCGCGTGGACCTGCCGCCGCTGCGCGAGCGCCGCTGGCGCACCGCGCTGGAAGTGGCCGTCGAGCGGCACGCGCGGTCGGCGGTGTACGCCACGCCGTCCAGCGGCCGGTACGAACCGGTGCCGCTGGTGGTGGACGGTGAGTTCCGGCGTGTGTCGTTGCTGGTGCGCCGTCCCACCGCGCTGGGCTGGCTGGGCACCGAGATCGCGCTCAATGGCGCGCTCGACGCGATCCGGCTGGTTGGGCGTGGCGGCGCCGACTATGGCCGCGCCACGCTCGACCTGGACGTGCAGCGGCCGATCGGGCGCGACCGGCTGGTGCTGCGGACGATCGCGGCCGGTCTCACCGGTGGGCTGCAGCCGCCGCAGTACGAGACCTGGCTGGGCGGGCCGATCACGGCGCCGGGCATGGGCTTCCATCGGCTGCGCGGCCGCGCGGGTGTGTCGCAGCGCATCGAGTGGCAGCACGGGGTGCCCGGCCCGTCGATCCCGCTCGGCCGCTACGGCAGGGTGCCGGCCCAGGTGGTGCTCGCGCCGTACGTCGCCGCGGCATGGACCGACGGCAAGTCGCGCGGGGCGCGGACGGATGGCCCGCTCGGCTGGTACCCGTCGGTCGGCCTCGGTGGCATCGGCCTATTCAACCTGCTGCGCGCCGACGTCGCGCGCGGCCTGCGCGATGGGCGGTGGATGTTCAGCCTCGACGTGTCCCGCGACTTCTGGCGGATCCTGTGACGGGTGGTGAGACGGTGCCGGTGCGGGTGTCGATCGTGGACGTGGTGGTGCTGCGATTCGGTGCCGCCGGCCCCGAGGCGCTGCTGATGCGACGCGCGGCGGGGATGCGGTGCACCGGCGCATGGGAGACCGTGCATGGCAAGATCGAGCCCGGCGAGACGCCCGAGGCGGCGGCGCTGCGTGAGGTGCACGAGGAGACGGGGCTCACCGTCGAGCGGCTCTACAACATCACGCTCGGCGGCTTCTACCTGCACAAGCAGGGCGTGCTGAGCCTGACGGTGGTGTTCTGCGCCATCGTCGCTCGCGACTCGGCGCCGGTGCGTATCGGCGAGGAGCACGACGCGGTGGAGTGGCTGCCGCTGGCCGTTGCGATGGAGCGGTGTGCCTGGCCGCGCGAGCGCGAGGCGATGCAGCACGTTCAGCACCTGTTCCGCAACGGCAAGGACGGTGGGGCGGTGGAGGATGTGCTCAGGGTCCTTTGAGTTCTCAGGTGTTCGGAGCGGGCTGCTGTGTGGCTCGGGGGATCGTCAACAGTGTTCACGCGGAAAACGCGGAAAACGCGGAAAGGGTCACGACGCTGGTCCGTCCTTGCACACCGTGCAGGTGATGGTTTGTAGGAACTGCGTGTTCGGTCTCGCAGTTTCTACCAATCCTTCACCCCGAGGGCGAGGGGGCGTTGCACAGCGTCGTGACCCTTTCCGCGTTTTTCCGCGTTTTCCGCGTGAACCCTGTTACTCCCCCGCACACCGATGCAAGCCTCGCGAACTAAGGAACGTGCCTGACGTCACTGAGTCGTGACACGCCATTCTCGTCGAAGCTTTCGATGGCGAACCAGTAGCCCTGGCCGAGGTTCAGCGCGCGGATCTCCTTCGCGGTGGGTGCATCACCCCAGACCTGGTACGTCAGGAACAGACGGTCGGGTGCAATGCCCCAGCGGATGTTGTAGCCCACTGCACCGCGCACGGCCTGCCACCTGACGATCGCATTGCGGCCATCGGCCTGCCGTGTCACCTCGAGGGCGCGTGGCACCGCTGGGGGGCGCCCGCCGGCAGTGCCGAACACCCGCAGGTCGGAGATGGCGAGATTGGCGCCACCAATGTGTCCGTGCACATAGCGGATGAATCGCGCCGGGGTTGGCGTCGTCTCGAAATAGGCGTTCGGGCGATCGCGTTTCTCATCCGAACAGTCGGCGAGCGTGAACCACGCTTTGCCATCGAGCGAGCCTTCAAGCGTGAAGGACGTGTAGATATCCGCCGCGTCAGCAAAACGATTCGAATTGTATTCAGCGAAGTTCACCTGAATCGCGCGAACGGCCCTGACGCCGCCCAGATCCATCGTCAGGGTCTGGCCCGCGTCCGTGCTGGCGGCAACCCAGAATGTGCGCGGGTTCTCATCGTTGACGTTGTCGGGACCATAGCTGCGACCCGCAACATCGACTGCGAGGTTGGGCGCGCTCGGCTGCCCCTGGTTGCGCAGGTAGGCCGCGTCGATCGGAACGACGTTGGCCATCGTCGAGGATGCCACGACCGGCTTCCGGTAACTCAGCAGCATCCAGCCGGTGAACAGCTCGAACGGGTCCTGGTTGGCGCGCTGCGGCACATGGTGGGGAAAATCGCCGAAGCGGGTATCCACCCACATCTGCCCGTCGGACTCGAACTTCGCGGGCCAGAGGCCGATGCGCCGTTCGAACGGCCAGATGTTGCCAAGCCACGGCGTGCCACTGTTCCAGAAGTTGCCATGCTTGTCGGCGAATGTGCTGCCATGCCCCGCACCCTGCACGAAGCCGCCCGGCTTGTACGCCACGGGGTTGTAGCGCGCATAGGTGAACGGCCCCATGGGATTGTCGGCCACATAGGTCCCATTGGCATACGCGTTGTACTCGGTGCCCGGTGCGCCATACTGCAGGTAGTAGCGACCGTTCACCTTGTTCATCCACGCCCCCTCCATGAAGGGGTCGATGGTGCCGGCGTGGTCCTGGCCGAACCGTTCCCAGCCATGCTGCGCCGGGTCGAGCGTGAAGAGGCGTGTCGGTGCGCCGAGGAACTTGATGTCTGCGGTGACTTCGCTGGCAAAGAGCGGATGGACGTTCGACGAACCCCAGTACAGGTAGTACCGGCCGTCATCATCCTTGAACAACCCCGGATCCCACGGGCCGGGTGGCAGCTTGCCCGCGGGCAGCGGGGCCCCCCAGCCGGGCTCGAAGGCGTTCGGCGGCATCGGCGCCTGGCGGTTCAGCCATTCCACCTTGCCGTGTTCAGGATCCGTGATGTTGTAGATCGGCCCGGGGCGCGATTGCGATGGCATCAGGATCAGGCGCTCGCCATCGGACAGCGTCGCCGGCGCCACCACCCCTTCGTGTGACCACAGGCTGGGCGTGATGAAGCGCCACCTCAGCAGGTCGTCGGACGACCAGTACCCATCGGCCAGGGTCTGGAACAGGTAGTACTTCCCCTTGTGCAGCACGAAGGCGGGGTCGGCCCCGGTGCGGTATGACAGGCCGTCATGCTGCTGCTCGAAGTTGTAGCGATAGTCGATGTCGAGCGGATTGGCGTACGTGGTGCGTGCACCCTGCGCCAATACCGGTCCGGCAAGGAGACTCGCAACAACCGCGGTGAGACCAGGAAGTGTGCTGTTCATCTGACTTCCGTTTCGTGGACTGGACCCCTTACAACGACGCACCGGAGTGTATCCGCTGTCGCAGTCGTCGGCCAGCGCACGGAATTGTCCTGCCCCGCGGTGTCGCGCGTCCCGCGTGAACGCGGTTGACGATGCCTGGTCAGGGCTGCCGCGTGAAGACCAGCTGGCGCGTGCGCGGCAGGGAGAGGTCGAACGCGCTGATGACCCCGGCACCGTCACGCTGGAACGTGAGCACCCACGACTGCGACGGCACCCGGAACCCGTCGCGGAAGTATGGCACGACATCGTCGCGCAGCGTGGCCCCGCGCTGCGCCACCAGCCGGCCTCCGGCAAGCGCGATCGTGATCGCCGCATCGGTGTCGGCGTTGTGGTAGCGGCCGGCGAATGATGCCAGCTGTCCCGCGGTCGCCGTGTCCCCGGCGAGGCGCACGTAGCGCACCGAGTCACCATCGGTGGATCGCAGCCGGAATGCGGGCACTGCCCCCGATGAGTCACGCTCGGCGATGAGTTCGCGTGCGCCATCGTTGCTCCGATAGCGGTCCGGTCCCGCGGGAGTGTACCCCACCCACGTGTTGAGCGTGATGCCGCGCGCGAAGGCGCGCACCGTCACGATCGCGCGAGTCCGCTGGTTGCGGAACAGCCCAGCGATCTGCGCCTGAGGGCCGGTGGTGAGCGTGTCGCCAAGCGACGGCCGCACCTCCGGTGGCGGACCGGCCACCCGCGCCGCGCGCGCGAGCAGGATCGGGCCCAGGTCGTCGGTGTTCACCGCGCTGCCGTTGCACAGGATCACCAGCGAGAGCGCGCGTGACGGCATGCGGCCGGCGTACGCCACGTACCCGCCAGTCCAGCCGGCGTGGCTCACCGCGCGCAGACCGCCCAGCGTGCTCACCTCCAGCCCCATCGCGTAGCCCGTGGGACGGCCCGACGTCAGCACGCCGACGCGCTCCATGTCGTCGCGGAATCCCGGCCCACCGACCGCTTCGGTGTCGAGGTTGTGCAGCCAGCGCTGCAGGTCGCCGGCCGTCGTCAACAGCCCGCTCGGCCCCACCACACTCTCGATCGGCGTGTCGTTGCGGAACGTGCCGTCATCGCGCGGCGAGTAACCGGCCGCGCGTCGCGGAAACAGCGCGCCGGGTTCGTCGCGCCAGGTGGTGGCACGCATGCCGAGTGGCACGAAGAGCGCCGCCGTGGTGAAGGCACGCAGTGACTGCCCGCTGACGCGCTCCACCAGGATCGCTGCGAGCACGTAGTTCGTGTTGCTGTACGCGTACTGCGAGCCTGGCTCGAAGTTGAGCGCACGCTGGCGGGTGAGCAGCGCCAGTACGTCGCCGTTGGTCCAGGTGGCGTCCTCGCTGGTCCACCGCGTCATCTCGGTCAGGTTGCGCCAGTCGCGCCAGCCGCTCTGATGGGTGAGCAGCATTCGCACCGTCACGCGCCCCAGGTCGGGCAGCTCGGGAATCCAGCGGCGCACGTCGTCATCCAGCGACAGGCGGCCCTGGCGCGCCAGCAGCACCACCGCCGCCGCCGTCACCTGCTTCGAGACGCTGCCGGCCTCGAAGCGGGTGGTGCTGTCGTTCCGGCCGCCGCGCTCGAGGTCGCGCTGGCCCCAGACGGTGGTCCAGCGCCGCCGTCCCGCCGAGTCGAGGGCGATCACGCATCCGGGCCCGGTGGGACGGCGCATGTCGGCGAACAGGCTGTCGACGAACCGGGGCGCCTGCGCGGCGACCGGCGCTGCCATCGTGGCAGGCAGCAGTGCACACGCGAACAACGCATGGTGCGCCGCAGCGTGAGGGAAACGAACGGGGCGGGCAGGTCTGGTCGAACAGTCGGACATCTTGTGCCTCGGGCAGCGGGTGTCCGGACACAGTGGACTCCGCTCCGCGGAATTGCGTCGCGCGATGCGCCAGCCCGTCAGGTTGGCGGAAGCTGAGACGCCGGTGAGGGCTGTCCGTCGCGAATGGCCGTCGGTGTGGCGCCCGCGTGCCGCCGGAACGCCCGGTTGAACGACGCCTTGCTTGCGAAGCCCACGTCGAACGCCACCCGCAGCACATCCGGCGCGCCCGGCCGGGCCAGGATCGCCACCGCCTCCTCCACCCGGATGCGGTTGATGAAGTCGTTGAATGACTCGCCGAGTCCCTCGTTCAGCGTGCGCGAGAGCGATCGCGTGGACACCTGCAGCAGCTCGGCCAGCCTCGTGGCCGTGAGCGCGGGGTCACGGTGCCACCCGGCCGTCCGGACGCGGGTACGCCAGGCGGCGGCCTCGCCGGCGTAGTCCTTGGTCGCTGCACGCGCGGTCCCGGCGGCGAGATCGGGAGCTGCCGGCGCGGCCTCTGGCGGTTCGGGCGCATCGGCGACGGCGGCCGGCGCGCTCGCGGCCGCCACCGCGGTCATCGCGATCGCCTGACCTCCGAACCGGTACCCCAGCAGCGCGATCAGGTAGGCCAGCAGGGCGAGGGCCGCGACCACCGGCATTCGTGCGAAGTAGTCCAGCGGCGTGATCGCGAGGTGCACGACCATCAGCAGGACGCCGATGCCACCGGTGACGCCGAACCCGGCCAGGATCAGCCGCAGCCAGCCCAGCCGGCTCTCCTCGCGGTTGCTCAGGTTCGCGTCCAGCCACGCCTGCCACCGTTCGTACTGCCGCCACGCCGCGAAGCCATACAGGCCCAATGACGCCAGCACCAGCACGGCGCCGACCGGCTCGATGACCTGCAGGTGGGCCCCACCGTACCAGTCCCACTTCATCGCCGGCGGCAACGCGAACGCGACGCATTGATAGAGCAGCTGTACCAGGAACGGCACGACGTGCCAGCGCCAGCGTTCCGGCAGTGCGCCGGTCGAGAGCACGACCACGTACACCCACAGCAGGGGGCCCCACGCCAGCGTGGTGTCGAACGGCGCGAAGGTCAGCGCGGGATGCAGGTCGTACGCACCGGCAAAGCCGAGGATGTATGGCAAGAGCCGCAGGGCGAGTCCTGCGGTCAGCGCGGCCAGCCACGGGGAGCCGCGGTGGCGGCCGCTCGAGTGGAGCAGCAGCAGCGACAGCAAGACGCCGTTGGCGGCGGCGATGCCCAGTGCCAAGGAGTAGGCGCCGAAAGTCATGGGGGGAAGCGGTGGCGTGCCACGAGGTGCGGAGGGAACTTGCAGCGGCACTCCTGGACATATAAGGGGAACCCTCGACACCTGCCGGCGCGTCACGCTCCGGCAGTCACCCACGACCTGGAGCATGAGTGATGGCAGACGGACAGGATGACGGCGGGACGCTGGAGGTCGCGGTGCTCGCCGGTGGCTGCTTCTGGGGCGTCGAGGAGATCCTGCGTGACGTGCCCGGCATCCGCGAGACGGACGTCGGCTACACCGGAGGCTGGCTGGAGAACCCGACGTACCACGACACGCACGACAGCAAGTCCGGCCATGCCGAGGCCATCCGCGTGACGTTCGATCCGTCGGTGCTCAGCTTCGAGACGCTGCTGGAGCAGTGGTTCTTCCGGTTGCATGATCCGACCACGCTGAACCGGCAGGGCAATGACGTCGGCACGCAGTATCGCTCGGCCATCTTCCCGCAGTCCGACGCGCAGAAGGCAACGGCCGAAGCCGTGATCGCGCGGGTGAACGCGTCGGCCAGGTGGCCACGTCCGGTCACGACGAGCATCGAGCCGGCGTCCACATGGTACTCGGCCGAGGCGTACCACCAGGACTACCTGCGCAAGCATCCCAACGGCTACACCTGTCACTGGCTGCGTGACTGACGCTGTCTGGCGCCGTGGTCCGCTGACCCGATCATCGCGGCGGGCCGTGGCGCATGCCATCGTGCCGCGCGACTGAGCGACGCTCGGCACGCGGCTACATTTCCTGCATGACCCAGCACACCACGCTCCCTGCCCGGCACGTTGCGCCAGCGTCCGTGGCGACCGTGGTCGGCGTGCTCCTTGCGCTCGCCGCCTGCGGGCGGCCCGCCGTCGCCCAGGTGCGGCAGCCCGCCCGGGACACGAAACCCTACGCGCTCTACATCGGCACCTACACGCAGGGGTGGGCCTGCGCTGAGAAGAGCGACTGCACCAGCGCCGGCATCTATCGCGCGGAGTTCGACGCCACGACGGGCGCGCTCGCGGCGCCGGTGCTGGTCGCGACGGCGGTCAACCCGTCGTATGTCACCGTGCACCCGGGCGGTCGCTTCGCCTACGCGGTCAGTGAGGTGGGCGATCACATGGGCCAGGCCACGGGCGCGATCACGGCGTACCGCATCGGGGCCGGTGGCCAGCTCACGGCGATCGGCACGCTGTCGTCGTTCGGCCAGGATCCGTGCCACGTCTCGGTGGACGCGTCGGGCCGGCATCTCTTCGTCGCCAACTATTCCGGCGGCAGCATCGCCAGCTATCGGATCGCAACGAATGGGACGCTCACCGTGGCGTCCACGATCGCGCATGCCGGCTCAGGGCCGCACGCGAACCAGCGGGGGCCGCATGCGCACTGGATTGCCGAGTCGCCCGCCAGGCGGCGCGTGTATGTCGCGGACCTCGGCATCGACCAGGTGCGCGTGTACCGCGTGAACGCCGCGACAGGCGCGCTCACGCTGAACGCCGCGCCGCCGGGCCAGCTGCCCCCCGGCAGCGGGCCGCGCCACATCGCATTCCACCCCTCCAATCGTTACGCGTACGTCAACAACGAACTCGCGTCCACCGTGACCGTGTTCAGGCACGCCGCGGCCACCGGTGCGCTCTCGCCGGTGCAGACGCTGCGCACGGTGCCGGAGGGATTCACCGGTGAGAACAACACGGCGGAGATCCAGGCGAGCGCGGACGGCCGCTTCGTGTACGTCGCCAACCGCGGCCACAACAGCATCGCGGTCTTCGCGGTCGACGCCACGTCCGGCCGGCTCACCCTGCTCGATGTCACCCCCTCGCTCGGTGACTGGCCACGCGACTTCAAGCTCGATCCCACCGGCGGGTTCCTGCTCGTGGAGCACCAGAAGTCGGACAACATCGTCGTCTTCCGCATCGATCGCGCGACAGGCCGGCTCACGCCCACGGGGCATGAGTTGCGCGTGTCGAAGCCGGTGAGCATCGCCTGGATGCCGGTTGCCGGGCGATGACGTGATCTGTCATCGCGCGACGTCGCGATGCGCGAGTGACGACACACTGCTGCCCGTTGTTCAGGCCTGGACAGCCTCGGATCGCAGGATCCCGATCAGGCGTGGCAGCGTGACGGCCGTGATTGTGTCGTCCAGCGGGAAGTCGTGCGTGCCGGGATGGACCACGTAGAGATGGTCGAGCGTGAGGTCCGCGAGCGCCGTGCGCATGGACTTCGTGGTGCCCGGCTGGTCCGAGTACTTGAACTCGACGCCAAGCCGGCGGCCAGCGTGGTGCAGGAGCAGGTCGAGCTCTGCGCCGCCGTGGGTGCCCCAGAAATACGCATCCCGGTCACCGCACACCGCGAGAATCTGCTGCAGGCAGAAGCCTTCCCATGACGCGCCCACTTTCGGGTGCGACTGCAGCCCCGGCGCGTCGGGAATGCCGAGCAGCGCATGGAGCAATCCGGAGTCGCGCACGTAGACCTTTGGCGACCGTACCTGGCGCTTCCTGAGGTTCTCGAACCACGGTGGCAGCTGGCGCACGACGAAGGTGCCGCAGAGGATGTCCAGATAGCGCCGCGCCGTTGGTTCCGATGATCCCAGCGCGCGCGCCAGCTCCGCCAGGTTGAGCACCTGTCCGTGGTAGTGCGCGATCATCGTCCAGAACCGGCCCAGTGTCGCGGCGGGCACCTGGATGCCGAGCTGCGGGATGTCGCGCTCCAGGAAGGTCCGGCGGAAGTCCTCGAGCCACTGGCGCGCAGCCGCGTCGGAGCTGGCGAGCGTGGAACGCGGGAACCCGCCGCGCCACCAGAGTCGTGGCAACGCGTCGGTGCCAAGTTCCGCCAGCGAGAAGCCCGTGACGTCGATGAACGACACCCGGCCGGCGAGACTCTCGCTGCTGTCCTTCATCAGCGCGGGCGAGGCGCTCCCGAGGATCAGGAAGCGCGCGGGTGTGTCGGGGCGGTCCGCGAGCACCCGCAGCAGCGGGAACAGGTCGGGCCGGCGCTGCATCTCGTCGAGGACGACCAGCCCGGTCAGCGGCCGCAGGACGAGCTCCGGGTTGGCGAGCCGGGCAACGTCCGTCGGCGACTCGAGGTCGAAGACGTGGACCTCGGTGGCGGACTCTTCCGAGAAAGTCCGGGCGAGCGTAGTCTTGCCGGCCTGGCGTGGCCCGACCAGCGACACGATCGGGTTGTCGTGGAGGCGCGCCTTTATGATTCGGAGGTAGGCTTCGCGGCGGATGCTCATTTCCTTGAAATACTAACTGTTATCGTTAGGTTTGCAAGAAAAATAGCCATCCCTTTTGCGGAAAGGCACGAAACCAGCTGCGGCGTCTCACCCGGTGAGTACGGTCCGGATGAGGCCGGCGAGACAGTCACGTCCCCTCGCGGCCGTGACGCACATTCCGCTCTCCTTCACCCACCGGCTCATGAAGCACGCCAAGACGCTCATCGCCCTCGCATTCGCCCTGCTGGCGACGGTCCTTCCCGCCAGGTCCGTCGCGGCGCAGGCGGCGAATGCTCCCACGCTGATGCATGTGGTCTCGTTCAAGTTCAAGGCGTCGGCCACCAAGCCGCAGATCGACTCCGTCGTCGCGGCGTTCGGGGCGCTGCGAACGAAGATCCCCACGATCCGCGAGTTCTCGTGGGGCACGAACGTCAGTCCCGAGAAGCTCAACAAGGGCTTCACGCACGCGTTCGTGCTCCGCTTCGGCAGCGACGCGGATCGTGACGGGTACCTCGTGCATCCGGATCACGTGGCGTTCGGCAGGCTGCTGTCGCCGATCCTCGACGACGTGTTCGTGATCGACTACTGGACGCGGTGATGCCGCAAATCGTGCGGGTCACTTCGTGGCACCGTCGATGTGCAGGAACGCGAACACGGCCTCGAGAAACGCCTTCGGTTGCTGGCGCGGCGATCCGTGACCGGCATTCGGGATGACGACGGTCTGCGCGTGCGGCAGCACCCGGGCCAGTTCGTCGGCGACGTAGATGTCCAGCGCGTGCGTCTGCGCGCCACGCACCACGAGTGCCGGGACCCTCACCCTGGCCACAGCGTCTTTCGCGACATCCGGGTACGGGTCGGTCGCGCGCGTGATGGCCTTGAAGTAGTCGGCGTTCTGCATGATCGAGACCCGCCGTTCCGGCGGCAGAGCGGCGAAGGTGCCTGGGCCGTCGAACGCGTCGAGGAATGCACGAATGGCACCCTCGTCATCGCCGGCAGCGAATGCGCGGGCGGCAGGTACGTGCGTCGCGGCCAGGAAGTCGCGATACAGGCCCGACGCCACTGAATCGTGCGTCGCCCAGCCCAGGATGGGGGCCTCGGCCAGTACGAGCGACCTGACCATGGTCGGGTGCGCCATCGCGAGGGCCAGGGCAGTGAAGGCCCCATACGACGTGCCGACCAGGTGCACGGGGCCGAGGCGCAGTTCCGTGATCAGCGCGGCCAGGTCCTCGGCATCGACGAGCGCGTTGTGGTCGGCCGCGATCGGGTTGTGGTTCGGATAGTGATAGCGGCGACTGTACGAGATCACGCGGAAGTGCGGCGCCAGCGCCTCCATATGCGGGCCCCACGCGCGATAGTCACCCTGGCCGCCGTGCAGCAACACCAACGGGACCCCGTTTCCGCGCTCGATGTAGTGGAGCTCGACGCCCCGCACCATGATCCGGTGTGGCGCTTCGGGTTGTGCGTCCAGCGGCGCGCTGCATGCTAGGGCGAGTCCTGCGCCGACCATCATTCGCCACATGACCGGGTCTGGTGAAGGGTCACATACACGCTCGTGACTTCCCGACGCTTCGTCAAGCGGCGTGCGGCGTCGGCGGCTGGCGAAGCCGACGGACTGGGCCGATCAGCTAGCCGGCTTCAGCCATCCGTGCATCCCCATGCGCGCCACGAAGGCCTCGAACCATCCGGTGCTCGTGGTGGTCTTGGGGTACATGCCGGAGCCGTGGCCGCCCTGCTCGTACAAGTGGAACTCGACCGGCCGCTCCGCGGCACGCCACGCCTCGATCAGTGCGGGCCACGACCGCGCAGGTCCTCCCGTGCCACCAGGGTGATGACGATGGAATCGCCGACGGTCGTCGGAACGCGTTCCTGCGTCTCGAACCCGCAGTAGACGCCGCTGTCGCGCGGCATCTCGCCGATCATCGCCCAGCCGTCGGAGATCTTGCCGTCCCGGAAGATCACGAGCGTCTGGTCACGCTTGTCGCGCGTGTTCAGGATGCGGAGGGTGAGCTCGCCGGACAGGAATGCGCGTCGGTCGAGGAAGGTCCAGTGGAATCGGGTCCCGGCGATCGGGAGCTTGAAGTGGTGCGCTCATGGATACGAACAAGCGGGTGAGACAGCGGGCGAAATCTCTGGTGCTAGACGCGCGGGAACGGCCGCTGGCGCACCTGCTCACCTTTCACAACCGTGATCCGCCCGCTGAGCTCGAGATCCTCACGATCAAGCAATGCCGCCAGCTGCTCCCCGGGTGCGGTCGGTGATGACGGTGCCCCGCGAAACAGGACCAGACCGAGTGGGGGCGCGTCACTGCCGCGAACGATCCTCTCGGCCAGATCGAGATCAAAGCCGAACGTCAGGCGAGCCTCCGCCCGCCCGAGCGCGAGCACGTCTGCGTCGCCAACACCCGGGCTGACTTCCGCGATCCAGAGTACGTCAAAGCCCCGTGCGCGGAGGTAGTCCACCGCCGCTCGCGGGACATTCTCGTCAGCCAGCAACGGGCACGCCGCGCCCGGCGCAGTCACGCCGCGTCGAACCGCAGCGAGTACAACGCCTCGTCATGCAGGATTTCGGCGGAATAGGCAAAGACGGCGCGCAGCGCGTCAGCGCTGAGGGACGGGTAATTCTCCAACACCTGCGCCGATGTCCAACCCGCGGCAAAGAGACCGAGGATGAACTCCACGGTCAGCCGCGTGCCCTGCACGAGCGGCTTGCCGCCGGCAATGTCGGCCGTGGTCGTGATATAGGGCTGCCAATTCATCGGGGGGCTCCATGGCGAGGCTCGTGGAAACATACCCCGAAGGTGCGGGCCGAGCGACGCCCTGGTGTGGAGCCCGTGGGAGGCACCTCGGACCCTACGGGTAGAGCTGCACGTCGATCGCTCGCAACCAGTCAGGAAAGGCGCCGCTCACCGCGACGCCCGTTGTGCCCGCCTACCCGCCCCCGCGCGCACCACCAGCTCATCAACGAACACCCACGCCGCCCCGCCCGCACCGGGATGCTCCGCCGGCAGTGTCGCGCCACGCGCCACCACCCGGAGATGCCGGGCATCCATCGCACTCGGCGCCTGCGCCACGAACGCCCGCGTGAACGCCCCCTCCCGCGCCACCGGCACCTGATGCGTGAGCACCACCGGCTCACTCCATGTGCTGCCATCCGCCGACCACGACACCGTCACCTCGCGCGGCAGCAGGATCCAGCTGCGCACGTTCTGCAGGAACCGCGCATCCAGCGTCGCCCCACGCACCGGCTCAGGCAACGCCACCTCGAACGAGACCTCGGGCTTCTCCCACCCCTGCCAGATGCCATCCGCGTGCTCGGTGCTGCCCAGCAGGCCGTCCGTGAGGCTGCGGCCGCCGGTGCCGGGATACCGCGCATCAGCCGCCGGCACGCTGCGCACACTGGCCCCGACTGCGCGATGCTGCACCCCCTGCACGCGCCGCTCCTCGCGCACCGGTGAGCTGCCCAGGAACGCCTGCAGTCGCGTGAGCCCCGTCGGGCGCAGCAGCGCGCCGTCACGCAGCACCGGTGACCGCGCCGATGGCGGCGAGCCATTGGTGGAGGCGCGCATCACGAGGCCGTCCGCCAGCACGGGAAGGCGCAGCTGCGCCCGTCCGCTCACGGTGTCATACGTGATCCGCATCGACACCAGCGGCGAGGCATCGGGACCGATGGCGTACCCGGCCCGCGACAGCGACGGCGCGTGCACTGTGGCCACTCGCTGCGCGAAGGCCGCCTGGTCACCCCCCGGACCACTCCACAGCAACTCGGCGAACGCGAGGAGCCGCGGCAGCGCCATCAGCTCCACGTTTGCACCGCTGGTGATGTGCTCGCTCCACAACGGTGCCTCGCCGCCGAGGATGCGTGCCCGCTGCTCGTCGCGCAGGCCGGCGGGCACGGGGTTGAAGGCGTACACATCCCGCAGCGTCAGCTCGCCCGCCGAGCGATTGAGGTAGGTGAAGTCGCTGGGGGAGGCGATCACGTCGAAGCCGCGCGTGACCGCGGCGCGCGTGAAGGCGGTGTCGCGCCACGACTGCACCACGCCGCCAGGCACGTAGCTCCCATCGAGCACCTCGTCCCATCCGATGATGCGACGGCCGCGTTTCGCCACGTGGTCTGCGATGCGGCGCAGGAACCAGCTCTGCAGCTCCTCTTCGTTGGCCAGTCCTTCGCGCTGCATCACCGCCTGGCAGGCGGCACAGGCCTTCCAGCGCTCCTTGGGTGCCTCGTCGCCACCGATGTGGATGTACGGGGAGGGGAAGAGCGCGATCACCTCGTCCAGCACGTTGAAGAGGAAGGTGAAGGTCTCCGGCTTGCCCACGCAGTACACGTCGGCGAACACGCCCCAGGTATGCGGCACCTGGATGGTGTCGTTGGTGCAGCCCAGCGAGGGGTAGGAGGCGATGGCTGCCGAGGAGTGGCCCGGGATCTCGATCTCCGGCACGACGGTGATGCCGCGCGCAGTCGCATAGCGCACCACATGCCGGATCTGCGCCTGGGTGTAGTACCCGCCGGAGCGCGAGCCATCGGCTTCGCGCCGCCATGCGCCGATGCGGGTCAGGTTGGGGTAGCGCTT
The DNA here is from genome assembly GCA_020851035.1 of Gemmatimonadaceae bacterium. Taxonomy (NCBI): domain Bacteria; kingdom Pseudomonadati; phylum Gemmatimonadota; class Gemmatimonadia; order Gemmatimonadales; family Gemmatimonadaceae; species Gemmatimonadaceae bacterium. The sequence goes on from JADZDM010000001.1 coordinate 188,953, forward strand.
GATCTCGATGCGCCACCCCTGGTCCTCGGTCAGGTGCCAGTGGAGGACGTTCATCTTGTAGCGCGCGAGCAGGTCGATGTGTCGCTCGATGTCGCGCACGGGGAAGAAGTGGCGGCCGGCGTCGATCATGGAGCCACGCCAGGGGAAGGCGGGGGCGTCGGTGATGCGGGTGGCGGCGACCTGCCACCGACCGCGGCGTTCAGCGGATTCGAGGAGTTGCAACAGCGTCTCCAACCCCCATCGTGCGCCGGCCACACCGGCACCGCGGACCAGCACCCGCTGGCTGTCCACGGCCAGCTCGTACGCCTCGGCGGTTCGGTGGACGAGGCCCGTGTCCAGCGTGATGTAGCGTGCATCGCGGGCTTGCGGCGGGCTGGCGGTGACGCGTACCGCGACGCCTGACTTGGTCCGGAGTCGGGCCGCGAATTGCGCAGCCAGCGCGCGCAGTGTCGGCGCGTTGGATGGCACGACGAGGGCCACGGACGGCGGCAGGACGAAGGGCGGTTGACCGCGGGCTGGCTCCGCCTGAGATGCGCGCGGCAGAAGCGCGTCAGCGCCGCGTGGCGCCGGTTGTGCGGGGAGCGCGCCGGCCAGCGCGATCAGGAATGCGGCAAGGCGGGCGAGTGCCGTTCGTGTCCTCCCACGGTGGCGGAACGCGATCATCTCGGAAGCTGTGTCGCGGACAAATCCCGACTGATCGGCGCGAGCCGATCGAATGCAACAACGGTTGCATCTTCTCCGCCGCGAGGTGGCGGAGAAAGGTTGCGTCGACAATGACAACGCCCTCCTCAGAAGCACTCAATGAAAAAACCGGATTGCCAGCCGAGGCTTAACGCCAGCATTGACTGCAGAGCACCCGCACCGCAAAGACTGCACCGAGTGCAATGTCGTGTGCTCTGCCGTCGCATGCAGGCGTTAGAAGGCCGTTCCGCTCCGAATCAAGCCGCGAGTCGCGCTTCATAAGGTCACGCGGAGCACTCAGATCCGCACGCATGAGAAGTCGACCTCGGCGATTCACCGAAAAACTCGCGGCGCAACCTAAAAGAAGCGGCACCACTCTAGCCCGCAGGTCAGGTAAGCGACTTGTAGAGCACACCGCCGACAACAACCACAAGTGTGGCCCAAGCTTTCGCGACTACTTCCTGTCCATACTTAAACTCCTCAAAGTGCGACCTCCCCTTTTCGCGATCATAGAGGAAGAAGTACTCGAACGCGAACCAAGCCGGTGGAACCATCACCCAGATAACCCAACACCACAGAAGCGCGTGACCTTCCCGCTTCGGCATCACAAGCGTCCAGGTACCTGACTCGTTGAACGCGGCACCCCCTATGATCTTCCACAACAGCCAGACAGTCATCACCAGCAAAGCGAACGCGGCGACCTGCACAAGGAACATCCCAACTTTCACTGTTGGTCCTGACTTATAGAAGTCCGCAGCCTTCTTGGGAGACGACACTGCAGTCCCACTCTTTGGAGGGCCATCAGTGTCCCTGAGAATCTGCTGTGCACGCATCTCACGTCTTGTCTTGGCCATATTGGTGCCCTCGCCCATTGACGAAGTCAGGTGACGCACTAACTGATTCGGAACCCGCGCCAACTGTTCAAATATTCACTTCGCAGCGGTCTAATACCAAGCATAGTCTGCGGTGTGCGCGCCTGAAGATTCTCGTACGTACCGAGACTTCTGGTTCTCCGTCAGGCTCGTGTCCTTGTTAGACGTGCGAATTCACAGGCTTAGCGCAAGACCGATCCAGCAAAGCCAGATGACATAGGGTGCGCCTGGCTTCCAACCTCCGCCGAGAGAAAGGTTGCCGGGGGATTCGGTGACAGTGCACTCATCGCGTTGAAGCGATGATGCCGATGGGTTTCGGGCCAGTGTGAACCGCAAGACGGGACAGAATGGGCGGCGGTGGATGGAAGAGCCGGATCAGTCGTGCGGCCTAGGCACCCTGATTCCCGACTCCCGTGCGCGATCGCCTTTGTGACAGCCGAGTGAATCCGAATCATCGTATTCGCTCAATGAGTCCACTGTCACCGAAACTCGACGGCACCGCACGAAAATATCCTGCGATCATTTGCCTAAACGCGTCGATGCCGCGCCCCTTGTCGGTCAGCGAGTCGCCAGACACGCTCATCCACACCACATCGCTCGCGACGATCCTCATCATGGCGTCCAGATCTTTGGCATTGAACGCTGCCACGTACTCACGTACCACCGAGATCGGCGTGGTGTCGTGCGGGGTGGTCACGGCACGCTGCGCGCCTGCGGACGTGGTACGGCCGAGAAGCAGGAGTCCAAGCAGAATGAGGCGGCGGCGCCGGAGCGTTTCCCTGAGACAACGCATGCTGTGCAGCGCGACACCGCTCGCCAGCACTACGATTTTGCCACTCGCTTCGATTCCTGTACTCGATACGCCAACAGGCTGAGTAGAGAGATGTACTCCAGTGCTCGCTGCTCAGAGCCTTCCGGAAACGAGTGGCCGCCCGGATTTCGAATTGCCATAACGGCGCCTTCGAAGAGATGCATCATGCCCTCCTGTTCATCAGCGTCGGTTTGATCCGCAAGTGCGTTGAATGAGAGGATTGGTGCATTCTTTGAGAATACAGTTCTGACAAGACCAGTGCCATCAAGGTCATGTCTTCCAGACCGGTCCTTCACGTAGTTAATGAGGGCCTTCGATGCTGCGAACACGGCTTCCGAATGATAGCCGTCCACAAAGAGATCGCTCGCAACATCTGATATTCGCGGATGCAGGTTGAGTTTCGAGAAGTAGCTCGACGGCGTTGGCGGGCCATCGCCTATATCTTCAGCTTTCTCACGAAGCCGATTGATCAAGCCATTGAGCACGCCGTTTACTGAGGTGCGTCCACGATCGGTCGACGTAATGATTTCGTAGTCGTTCATGTTGATGTACATCGGTCCAGCCCAGAGACGAATATGCTTGTGCTCTTCGAACTCTGGAGAAGCCTGGCCAAAGACTTCGCGGATCGTCTCTCGAATGTTGCTGATAACGACATCGTCCGCTCCACTGTGTCCGAGTATCGCGGACCGTATGTCGAGCTGCTCGAGTTCCTCAATTCGTCGTTCAAGCTTGGCGATTGCTCGCTGAATCTCGTAACGTGAGGCGAAGATTCGCACCTCGATCATTGGCTCCGGAGGGACTTTTCGCGGCATCGAATATCTGGTGACGGTCTGTCTCTGGCGATGGCAAAGACTGCTGGCAAGCGCCAGAGTTCAGCTGCGGAGCGGCCCACGTGGAGCGCGCATTGTGAATGGAGGCTGGGCCGCTCCGTCAGCGGCAACGATTCGTTAGACAGCGTGCTGCGCTGACGCCGCGGTCTTACCCACCCGCGCCGCCGAGCACGGGTCAGATCGAAGTCACCCGTCGATCGCCGTTCGATTCGATCGCTCCCGTGTGCTCGCTTTAAGTGCTGGACGGTACAGATAGGTAATGGAGAACGTGCTGAACGTAATGCGGCGCAACACGCCCGCTTCGACAAGCAGTTCGATCGCTGCCTCCACTTCAGACGAGCCGGATGGTGCGAGCCCGAGGGCGTCGGCGAGATGCGGAATCGAGTCGAATGCGGCGGTTCCACCCCTCAGGCGGTCGAGGTACGGACGTGCGCTCGGGAACTCGGCCAAGACCGTATCATCGAGACGCTTTCGGGATAGCTCGCCGAAGGAGCTAACGATCGAGTCAGCCGAGAGAATCGTGTCGGTAGGCACACCGCTAGGATTCGTCCTCTGCAGCTCAATGTTCTTTCTCGTCGCGAGCGACAACAGCGTTATGTAGTTCCGTGGATTGAAGGCGCCGGTCCCGTCCATCGTCGCTTTGGCAATCCAAACGTGGCTGCGCTCCGTTTGGATGGTAGCAGGCGAAAGCGCATTCCAGACCTGATTGGGGTCGCTCGTGTCGACCTTTAGCAGGTTCAACTTCTGCCGTACAGCCAAACTCGCTGTCATCCTTCGCGATACAAGCGCCACGATGCTTCGAGCATTCCAGACAATGTTCAAGTCACGTAAATGAGTCACGTTCGTAAAGCCCGCGACTTTCGTTACGCGATCATAGATGTCGGTACGGATGAATATCTTACATCTGATGTCCGTTTGCCCTTGCCTCAGCGCGCAGATGTTGAGGTGGGCACGAAGCAATGCGCGTAAACTATGGATCTCGTTCGCCGAGCTCTTCTGAAAGAGCTCATCCAGGCGGTCGATCAACACCCACAGTTTCGTTCGGCCAGCTCGCAAGACGCCGATGCAGATATCCACAAGCCTCAGAACGTGCTCTTCGGATAGGAGAAGCTTGTCAACCTTCTCGCTCAGGTCGAGCGAAAAGTTCAATGTGGGGAGCCCGTCAGGGGTCATTCCAAGTCCGAACCCTACCGACCTCATTCTTCGAATGCTGTCCATCAGGCCCTGCTTCGAAGGCTCCTTGGCGAGACCGGTTGCTTTGAGGAAGTCGGCGATCTCGCGCAATTGAGCCTTGTTCTCCGAATGCTCCTGAACGTTCGCCAAGACCTCGTTCGCTATGACAGACGCAAGATAGGCAGTCCATAGGAGCCTAAATTGATCTTCTGTGGTAGCGGCGGCTTTGGTAGCGCGAAACACGTCGGACGCGGTGGCCTCCGAAGCGGATACGATCAGCGTTCTGGGCGGCGTGTACCTTCCGGAAAGGAGCGTGCGGTACATAGCAGTCTTACCAAGGCCCTTATGCCCTCGAATCACATCGACTGTACCAGCGAGGACCGTCGAGAAGTCCGAGGTCTCGACGAAGTAGTCGTCTAGCCCTGCGTCGTTCTCCGCGACATCCGCTCCGAAGTTCAGTAACCTCAGGATCTCCTGATGCTCTTTCATTCTCTCGCTCCTGAGGAGTTCGGACGTGAAGGGCAAGCTGCGCAAGTGTCTCGAGTGTGCCAATAGGCTGTTCGCTAATTGGCCCGACCTCGCTCAGCACCCGCGCGTGTTAGGCCGGACCGTTACCTGAACCTGCCGCCACGCGCCGTCGGCGCGCAAGTAGCAGTGTGTGTTTATTGCCCGAGCGTCGCCCGACCTCGGACCGCGCTATGGCACGGTCTGCCTAACGCGCCTGGCCAAACGCCTCGACTGCGCGTCGCTCCGTGCAACCGGCCCCACCCGCGCCGCCAGTACCGCACTCCGGACCGCGCCGCGCGACCAGACACGGCCGCTTTACGCCTCTTCGGGTAGCAACTCGCCATCGTCGAGCACCACCGGCACCACCCCATCCGGCGCAGCTTCCGCCCGCGGCACATACACCGGCTCCTCCCGCCACGCCCCCGCCTCCAACAACGCCACCAACGTCCCCGCCAGCTCATCCCGCCCGATGCCGTCATGCGCACTGAACGGAATCACCTGATCCTCATCCAGCCCCGCCTCCGCGCATAGCTCGCGAATCCGCTTCGACCGCGCCTGCACCCCAAGCTTGTCCACCTTGGTCAGCGCAATCAGCGTTGGCACCCCAATCTCCCCTAGCGCCTCGAGCATCAGCCGGTCATCCGCCGTCGGATCATGCCGCACGTCCAGCAGCAACACCACGCCACGCAAGTACGGCGACGAGTGCAAATAGCTCGAAATCAACGGCTTCCACGCCGCCTTCCGATCCTTGCTGATCTTCGCGTACCCGTACCCCGGCAGATCCACCAGCATGAACGTCTCGTTCACGCGAAAGAAATTCAGCTCGCGCGTCCGTCCAGGCGTCTTGCTCACCCGTGCAAACGCCTTCCGCTTCACCAGCGCGTTGAGCAGCGAACTCTTGCCCACGTTCGACCGCCCCGCGAACGCGATCTCCGGCAGCTGCGGCTCAGGACGCCAGCCGTCCACCGTCGCCATCGGCCCCGCGAACGTCAGCGAGCGGATCACCAGCGGGTCAGCCGCCGTCGCCGGCGTCGCGGGCGGGGTGGCCGGCACTTCTTGGTCAGTCACGCAATCTCAGTGGGGGTGCACCGGCGCACGGCGCCCGCCGCGCTCGCGGCGGGCGGGGACGGCGGCCTTCGGGACGGGCAGCGGCCCCGGCAGTGGCGTGGCAGGGACCACCACCGTCGGTGCCACACTCGGCGTGCGCAGCCCCAGCGAGAGCACCTCGTCCATGCTGCCGACCGCGTGGAATGTGATCGCGTCACGCACCTCCTGCGGCACGTCGTCCAGGTCGCGCATGTTGGCCTTCGGCAGCAGCACGTGGCTCACACCGGCACGGTGTGCCCCCACCGCCTTCTCCTTCACGCCGCCGATCGGCAGCACACGGCCGCGCAGCGTGATCTCGCCGGTCATCGCCACGTCACCGCGCACCGGCACGCCCGTGAGCGCACTCACCACCGCCGTCGCGATCGCGATGCCGGCGCTGGGGCCGTCCTTCGGCGTCGCACCGGCGGGAATGTGGACGTGGATGTCCTTCGTCTTGTAGAAGTCCGGGGCGATGCCGAGCTGCACCGCGCGCTGCCGCGCATAGCTCATGGCCGCACTGGCCGACTCCTTCATCACGTCGCCCAGCGTGCCGGTGAGCTGCAGGCGGCCGCGCCCGTCCACCACGCTGACCTCGATCTCCAGCGTCTCGCCGCCCACGGTGGTGTACGCCAGGCCCGTCGCCACGCCGACCTTGTCGTCCAGCGACGTGTCATCGGGATCGAACTGCATCGCGCCGAGCAGCGCCTTGAGCTCCGCCGTGCGCACCACCAGCGGGGACGGCGCCTTGCGCGACACCGGCGCCTCGGCGCGCTGCCGCGCGAGCTTGCGCGCCACCCGGGCCAGCCGCCGCTCCAGGTCGCGCACGCCGGCCTCGCGGGTCCAGCCGCGGCAGATCGTGCGCAGCGCGTCGTCCTCCCACGTCACCGAGGCGGGGTCGATGCCCACCGCCAGGAGCGTGCGCGGCACGAGGTACTGCCGGGCGATCGCCAGCTTCTCCTGGTCCAGGTACCCCGTGAGCCGGATGATCTCCATGCGGTCACGCAGCGGCTCGGGAATGCCGCTCAACGAGTTCGCCGTGGTCACGAACAGCACCTGGCTCAGGTCGTAATCGAGCTCGAGGTAGTGGTCGTTGAAGGCGGTGTTCTGCTCGGGATCCAGCACCTCCAGCAACGCCGCCGAGGGATCGCCGCGCCAGTCGGCACCGAGCTTGTCCACCTCGTCCAGCAGGATCACCGGGTTCACACTTTCCGCGCGACGCATGGCCTGGATGATCCGGCCCGGCATCGCGCCGATGTAGGTGCGACGATGGCCGCGGATCTCCGCCTCGTCGCGCACGCCGCCGAGCGACATGCGCACGAACTTGCGACCCAGCGCACCGGCGATCGAGCGCGCCAGCGACGTCTTGCCGACGCCCGGCGGGCCGACGAGGCAGAGGATCGGGCCGTCGAGCCGGCCGACCTGCTTCAGCACCGCGATGTAGTCCAGGATGCGGTCCTTCACGTCCTCGAGCCCGTAGTGGTCCTCATCCAGCACCTGGCGTGCACGCGCCACGTCGAGCGTGTCCTCGGTGCGCGTGTGCCACGGCAGCGCCAGCACCCAGTCGAGGAAGGTGCGGCTCACGGTCGCTTCGGGGCTCAGCGGCGCCATCTTCCGGAGCTTGCGCACCTCGCGCCGGGCGCGTGTGAGCACGGCCTCGGGGAGCTGTGCGGCGACGAGCTGCTGCTCCAGCTCGTGCACCTCGTCACCGTCCTCGTTGCCGAGTTCGCGGTGGATGGCGCGGAGCTGCTCCTGCAGGTAGAACTCGCGCTGGTTCTGGAACAGCGCGCCGCGCACGTCGTCCTCGATCTTCCGCTCCAGGCGCAACAGCTCCACCTCGCCTGCGAGTGTCATCGCGAGCGCGTCGTAGAGCATGCCGAGCGTGGGGGCATCGAGCAGTCTTTGACGCACATCGAGCTTGACGCTCAGGTGCGCGGCCATGAGGCAGGCCTGCTGCTCGTGCGACTCGGCGCCGCCCACCAGGCGCACCACCTCGTCGGGCAGGCGCCGATGCAGCGCGACGTACTCCTCGAAGGTGGCGACGGCGCGGCGGGCCTGGCGCTCCTCGTCCTCGCTCATCGGCGCGGCATCGAGCGGGAAGGGCTGCACGTTGGCACGCAGGTGCGAGCCCGACATGGCGTAGCGCGTGACGCGGGCCCGGGCGAGCGATTCCACCAGCACGCGGGTGGTGCCGTTCTGGAGCCGCGAGATCTGCAGGATGCGCGCGAGGACCCCGACGCGATACAGGTCGGTGCTGCCGGGCTCCTCGGTGTCGGCATGCTTCTGCGCGACGAGGAGCACCAGCGAGTCGTCGGCGGCAGCCGTGTCGAGGGCGGCGAGGCTGGCGGCGCGGCCGACCAGCAGGGGCATGACGACGTGGGGGAAGATGACGACGTCGCGCAGCGGCACCACGGGCAACCGCTCCGGCGTCTCGATCCGCTCCCCCTCGCGCCGGAAGACCGGGCTCAGGGCTACGCTTCCTTCTTGCGGCGGGCGGGTGAGATCTCGAGCAGCGGTTGTGCCCGGCTGGTCACGCAGCTCTCGATCACGCGGACTTCGGTCACGTCCTCGCGACTCGGCAGGTCGAACATGACGTCGGTCAGGATCTCCTCGAGGATGGCGCGCAGGCCGCGGGCGCCGGTGCCGCGCTTGAGCGCCTTGCCGGCCACGGCACGGAGGGCGTTGTCCTCGAAGTCGAGCTTCACTTCCTCGAGGGCGAACAGCTTCTGGTACTGCTTCACCAGCGCGTTCTTCGGCTCGCGGAGGATCTGCACCAGGGCATCCTCGTCCAGCGACTCGAGCGGCACGGCCACCGGCAGGCGGCCCACCAGCTCGGGGATGATGCCGAAGCGCAGCAGGTCGTCCGGCTCGACGTCCGCGAACGGCTCCTTGGCGGTGCGCTCCAGCAGGGCCTTGTCGGCCCCGCCGAACCCGATCCGCTGCTTGCCGACGCGTGCCTCGATGATCTTCTCCAGGCCGTCGAAGGCACCACCGCAGATGAACAGGATGTCCTTCGTGTTGATCTGGATGTACTCCTGCTGCGGGTGCTTGCGGCCACCCTGCGGCGGGACACTGGCGACGGTGCCCTCGAGGATCTTGAGCAGCGCCTGCTGCACCCCCTCGCCGCTCACGTCACGCGTGATGCTCGGGTTCTCGCTCTTGCGGGCGATCTTGTCGATCTCGTCGATGTAGACGATGCCGCGCTCGCACTCCTGCACGTTGAAGTCGCCGGCCTGCAGCAGCCGCACGAGGATGTTCTCGACATCCTCGCCGACGTAGCCGGCCTCGGTCAGCGTGGTGGCGTCGGCGATCGTGAACGGCACGTCGAGGATCTTGGCCAGCGTCTGGGCGAGCAGGGTCTTGCCCACGCCGGTCGGGCCGATCATCAGGATGTTCGACTTCTCGAGCTCGACGTCCTCGTCGCGCGAGGCGCCGAGGTTGATGCGCTTGTAGTGGTTGTACACGGCCACGGAGAGCGCCTTCTTGGCGCGCTCCTGCCCGATGACGTACTGGTCGAGGATGTCCTTGATCTCCTGCGGGGTCGGGACCTGCGTGATCGCTTCCGCGACCTCGCGCTCCTCGTCCTCGGCCAGGATCTCATTGCAGAGCGCGATGCACTCGTTGCAGATGTACACGGACGGGCCGGAGATGAACTTCCGGACTGCGTCCTTGGACTTTCCGCAGAACGAGCAGCGCAGATGCTTGTCGTGCGACATTGCGGACCCGGCAGGAAATACGGCGAGCCCCCCTCGTGGGGGCTCGACCTCGCTTCGAAGCTACAGTGGGGGCAGGGGATCGCAATGCACGGCGACCCGGTGCCCGGCGTTGGAACGGGGCCGCACCACCCGGCGCGGCCCCGTCCCCAGTCTCGGCGGCACACCCGTTTCCGGGAGGCTGCCGGTGCCGCGGTGTCTCAGCCGGCCGAGACGACCGCCGGCTTGCTCTCGGTGGCCAGCTCGCTGCGGCTGGTCACGATGTTGTCGATGATGCCGTAGTCCAGGGCTTCCTGGGCGCTCATGAAGCGGTCGCGATCGGTGTCGCGCTCGATCACTTCCACCGGCTTGCCGGTGTGCTTGGCCATCAGCTCGTTCATCTTGCCCTTCAGGTACAGGATCTCGCGGGCCTGGATCTCGATGTCCGAGGCCGTTCCCCCGCCGCCGTTCTGGCTCGGCTGGTGGATCATGATCCGGCTGTGCGGCAGGGCGGAGCGCTTCCCCTTCCGGCCCGCGCTGAGCATGAACGCCCCCATGCTGGCCGCCATGCCCATGCAGATCGTGTTCACCGGCGCCGACATGAAGTTCATCGTGTCGTAGATCGCGAGGCCGGCCGAGATGCTGCCGCCCGGCGAGTTGATGTACAGCGAGATGTCCCGGTCGGCGTTGTCCGCCTGCAGGAACAGCAGCTGCGCGATGATGACGTTCGCCACGTCGTCGTTGATCGGCGTGCCGAGGAAGATGATCCGGTCCATCAGCAGGCGCGAGAAGACGTCGTACGACCGCTCGCCGCGGCTGGACCGTTCGATCACGTAGGGTGCGTAAATGCTGGCCATGGTTCGGGCTTCCTGCTGAGGTTATGGCACCGGCGGGGACCGGTGAGAACGCCTTCGGCTCTGCGCTGTGAAAACGCCTTCGGCTCTGCGCGTGAGAGCGCCTTCGGCCTTACGCTACCTGATTGACCGTGTTCCGGGCAATCAGCCAGCCGAACACCTTGTCGTCGGTGACCGTCCGCTCCAGCTCCTTGATGCGGCCGGCCTTCTCGAGCTCGACGTACAGCTGACCAGTCTCGACACCTCGCGCCGCGGCCAGTTCCGCGACCTTGTCGTCCACGTCCGAGGTCGAGGCCACCAGGCCCTCCTTCTCCGCGATCGTGTCGATCACGACGTCGCGGCGCACCTGCCGCTCGGCCATGGGGCGGAACTCCCCGGCGAAGCGCTCCTGCATCCCCTCGGGCACCTGGTACATCTGCATGTAGGCGCCCATCACCTGCTGGACCCAGGCATTCGGGATCTCGAACGGGTTGGCGGCGATGACCTGGTCCAGGAGCTGCTCTCGCACGGACGAGTCCGCCTCGCGCTTCACGTGCTCGCCCATGTCCTTGCGCACGGCCTCGGTGAGCGCCGCCACCGAGTCGAAATCGCCGAGTTCGCCAGCGAAGGCGTCGTCCAGCGCCGGCAGCGCCTTCCGCTTCACTTCCAGCAGGGTCACGCGCGTCAGCTTGGACTTGCCACGCTGGGCCTCGTCCGGGAAGTCATCCGGCCAGCGCACAGGGCGCTCGACCGTCTCACCCGGCGTGGCCTCCATGATGAGCTCCTCGATGCCCGGGATCGCCTGGCCCTTGCCGAGCTCGAGCGGATACTCGCGCTGCTCCGGCATCTCGCCCCCATCTTCCTGGGACGCGATCTTCACCTTGACCTGGTCGCCGGGCTGCGGCTTGTCCTCCACCGGAGCCAGGGCCGCCCGCTGCTCCCGGAGCGTCTCGAGCTGCTCCTGCACCATCTCGTCCGTCACCACGTCCGACGGCCGGGCCACGGTGAAGCCCGAGGTGGTCTCGATGACGATGGCGGGGCGGACCTCGAGGTGGATGTCGAAGGTCACCGGCTGGCCGTCCTCGAACTTCAGGTCGTGGACGTGCGGCTGGGCGATGGGCTCGAGCTTCTCCTGCTCGAGCGCCTGCTGCCACGCCTCCTGGACCAGGCTCTCGAGGGCCTCCGACCGGATCTGCTCGGCATACGCCTTCCGGATCAGGTGGATGGGGGCCTTGCCCGGCCGGAAGCCCGGCATGCGGGCCGCGGAGGCATAGCGCTTCACGGCCTTGTCCTCGGCGGCCTTGACGGTCTCGGGAGAGACGGTCACGCCGAGCAGGCGCTCGACGCCCTCGGCCTTCTTGACGGCAATTTCAAACGACATCGTCGGGTCGATTCGGGGAAGAACGAAAAGCGCCGCCGGTCGGACACGGCGGCGGATTCCCGCAAGCTAACGGGGGGCAGGGCCCGGGCGGAGGGGCACCAGCCCGTCCAAACGGCGGGCCTTCCCGGGGGGATGGCGCCTGCCCTGTGCCGGCGTCGTCAACAGTGTTCACGCGGAGGGCGCGGAAGCACGGAACGTCCGGTGCGCCGGGCGGGCCCGTACTGCTCGCGGACCATCGTCAACAGGGTTCACGCGGAAAACGCGGAAAACGCGGAAAACGCGGAAAAGCTAGGCCCGACTCCCCGGCGTCGGTGACCGTGAAAGCTGGAATTTCTTGGGAACTGCGCGCCCGCGCACGCAGTTCCTACAAACGACTGACGGCCAAGCGTCGCACGGCTCGGCGATCCGGGCAGGGATTTTCCGCGTTTTCCGCGTTTCCGCGTGAACCCTGTTGACGATCTCCCCCCGGGCGCAGGAGCCCGAGCGGCGCGACGCTCTTTCCGTGCTTCCGTGCCTTCCGCGTGAACACTGTTGACGATGCCAGCACGGGATCGGCTGTGAGCGCCACGCGACAGGCCTAGATTGCGGCATGACGCAACCCGAGGAACTCCACGACGCGGATCGGCAGCCCGGCGCCCGGCCGCGGCCGGACCCGGTGAAGCTGGATGCCCGTGGCACACGCACCACCGAGTCGGCGCTCGACGTCCCGGCCTGGGGGCAGCTCTTCCGCCTGATGGGCCGGGCCATACGACTCCGCTGCCCGCACTGCGGCGAGGGGCCGGTGCTCCGCGGCTACGCCACCGTGAACGACCGGTGCCGCCACTGCGGCTTCCGCTTCACCCGCAGCACCGACTCGTACTTCTCCGGGGCGATGCTCACCAACCTCGCCGTGGCCGAGGGGCTCTTCGCGCTCGTGTTCGCCACCACGATCATCTCGTCGTGGCCGGATGTGCCGTGGGACACCCTCACCTGGGCCATGCCGCTCGGCATCGCGCTGGCGCCAGCGCTGCTGCTGCCGTTCGCGAAGGTGTTCTGGCTCACCTTCGACGTGGCCTTCCGCCCCGTCACCCCCGACGAGATCGAGACGCCGCGGGGCTGATGCTCACGCTCCTCGCGTTCGGCATGGTCATCACCTTCATGGTGCTGATCATGTCGCGACGGATGGCACCGCTCACGGCACTGATCCTGGTGCCGGTCGCCTTCGCCCTGCTGGGCGGCTTCCGGCAGGACCTGGGGGCCATGATGCTCGCCGGCGTGGTGAAGCTGGCGCCGACGGGGATCATGCTCACCTTCGCGATCCTCTACTTCGCGATCATGATCGACGCCGGCCTGTTCGAGCCGGTGGTGAACGGGCTGCTGCGCGTGGTGGGCGGTGACCCGGTGCGGGTGGTGGTGGGCACGGCGGTGCTGGCGCTGGTGGTCTCGCTGGACGGCGACGGCTCGACGACCTACATGATCACCACCGCGGCGATGCTGCCTGTCTACCGCAGGCTCGGCATCCGCCCACTGGTGCTGGCCTGCGTGACGATGCTCGCCGGCGGCGTGATGAACATCCTGCCGTGGGGCGGCCCCACCGCGCGGGCGGCGAGTGCCCTGTCGGTGGACGCCCGCGCGCTGTTCGTACCGATGATCCCCGCGATGCTGGCGGCGGCGTGCTTCGTGCTCTACGCCGCGTGGCGCATGGGCGTGGCGGAGTCGGCGCGCATCGCCGACGCCGGCGTGGTGCGCTTCGACGACGAGACGGCGCTGGACGACAACATCACCCCCGCCCTCACGCGCCGGCCGGCGCTGCTGCCCGTGAACGCCGCCCTCACCGCCGTGCTGATGGTCGCCCTGGTGCTCGGCGTGATGCCGCTGCCGGTCCTGTTCATGCTCGGATTCGCGATTGCCATCACCATCAACTACCCCAGCGTCGCGGAGCAGAAGCACCTGCTGGCGACGCACGCCGCCAACGTGATGGCGGTGGCCTCGCTGATCTTCGCCGCCGGCATCTTCACCGGCATCCTCAGCGGCACGAAGATGGTCGACGCGATGGCGACCAGCGTGGTCGCGATGGTGCCGCAGTCGCTCGGCCCCTACCTGGCGACGGTGACGGGCGTGCTCAGCATCCCGTTCACCTTCTTCATCTCGAACGACGCCTTCTACTTCGGCATCCTGCCGATCCTCGCCAAGGCGGGCCAGGCGTACGGCATCAGCGCGGCCGAGATGGGCCGCGCCTCGCTGATCGGCCAGCCTGTGCACCTGCTCAGTCCACTGGTGCCGTCCACCTACCTGCTGGTGGGCCTGGCGGGTGTGGACTTCGACGCGCACCAGCGCTTCACCATCAAGTGGGCGCTGCTGGCGGCCCTCGTGCTGCTCGGCGCCGGCCTGCTCACGACGGTCATTCCCGTCGTCGGGCACCTGGCTTCTACGGTTCCTCCAACCTGACGATGCTCATGGCAACGTTGAATAGCTTCGACGCAAGGGCGCAAGACAGCAACGGGACGGACTGTGCGCGAGGCGGTGTTCCGTTCGCGGGCGTCACGTCGTTGAACAGCTTTGACGCAAAGGCGCAAAGGGGGAACAGCAAGAACTGCGCGGCGGCAGGTGCGGGCGGCGTCGTTCGCTCGCACGAGGGCGTGAAGGAATTGATGGGAACTGCGGTGCGGTGGTGGCTTCGTACCGCGCGGCGAAGCATCTCACCCCACCGCCGTTCCCCAAGAAATCCACGCCACGCGTGCGAACGAGCGTTGCCATCCGCGCAGAGCTCCTTTGCGTCCTTGCGCTGTTCTTTGCGCCTTTGCGTTAGAGCTGTTCAAGATCTCCGCATCGCAGCGACCGTCGCGGCCGCGCTCGTGATGGCGGCCGGGCCGCTGCAAGCCCAGTACGAAGTCGTCAAGGACGGACACGACGTGATGGTCACGATGCGCGACGGCAAGCGGATGGCGACGGACATCTGGCGGCCGGCGCGGAACGGCGTGGCCGTCGACGGGCGATTCCCGGTGCTGCTGAACCGCACGCCCTACGACAAGGGCAGCCTCGCCGCACAGGCCGAGACCTTCGCGCGTCACGGGTATGTGGTGGCCGTGCAGGACCTGCGCGGCCGCTATGCCAGCGAGGGGACGTTCCTGAAGGTGCAGCCCGCCGATGCCACCGATGGCTACGACACCATCGAGTGGCTGGCACGGCAGCCGTGGTCGAACGGCAAGGTGGGCATGTGGGGACAGTCGTTCGCCGCGCATGCGCAGGCGGGTGCCGCACAGCTGCATCCACCGTCGCTGGCGACACTGGTGCTCAACATGGGCGGCATGTCGAACGCGTGGGACCACGGCGTGCGCTACCGCGGCACGTACGAGATGGGGCGCCAGCTCACCTGGGCCTGGAGCCAGCTGCTGGCCGATGCCCCGAATGAGGCCGTGCGCACGCTGCTGACGCGGGAGAAGGTGGAAGACTGGTACGCGGTGCAGCCGATGCGGCGCGGACTGAATCCGCTGTCGGGTGCGCCGGAGTACGAGGCCTGGTACCTCGACTTCTTCGAGCACGCGGACTACGACGCGTTCTGGAAGGACCCGATGGTGAACTGGGAGGAGCACTACGGGCAGACGTCGGACATCCCGATGCTCCACATCGGCGGCTGGTACGACATCTTCCTCGCCGGCACCTTCCGCAACTTCCTGGGCCTGGGTGCGATCAAGCGCACGCCGCAGCGCATCGTGGTGGGGCCGTGGACCCACAGCGGCAACACGAAGCCCCATGCGGGCGACGTGTCGTTCGGAGCCGAGGCGGCGATCACCGACTTCTACGGCGCATTCCACCTGCGCTGGTTCGACCATTTCCTGAAGGGCGCGCCGACCGGCGTGGAGCGCGATGCCCCGGTGCGACTCTTCGTGATGGGCACCGGCGACGGGCACAAGGACGCGGACGGACGCCTGTTCGCGGGCGGCTACTGGCGCGACGCGGCGTCCTGGCCGCTGCCGGGCACGCGCCTGGTGCCGTACTACTTCCACGCCGACGGCTCTCTCACCCCGCGCCGGCCGGTGGAGCGCGTGTCGTCCACGACCTACACCTACGACCCCGCGCACCCGGTGCCGACCATCGGCGGCGGGGCCTCGGCGCGGCTGAAGGACGGTGCCTTCGACCAGCGCGAGGGACCACGCTTCCCGCCATCCGCTGCGCCCTACCTGCCGCTCGCCTCGCGGCGCGACGTGGTCGTGTTCCAGACCGAGCCCCTGGCCGAGGACGTGACCGTGATCGGGCCGGTCACGGTCGTGCTGCACGCCGCATCGAACCGTCGGGACACCGACTTCACGGCGAAGCTGGTCGATGTCCATCCGCCGAGCACCGACTGGCCCGGCGGGTTCGACCGGAACCTCACCGATGCGATCGTGCGTGGCCGCTACCGCGCCACGCGCGACCACGCGGTGCTGCTGGTGCCGGGCCGCGTCTACCCGTTCACGATCGAGCCGTTCCCGACCGCGAACGTCTTCCGCAAGGGGCACCGGATCCGCATCGACATCTCGAGCAGCAACTTCCCGCGCTTCGATGCCAACCCGAACACCGGCGAGCCGCTGGGCCGCAACCGGCGCACGGTGACGGCGGACAACACCATCCACCACAGCGCCCTGTACCCGTCGCACATCATCCTTCCGCTCGCGCCGGGACGTCCGTAGGAACTGCGTGACGCAAAGGCGCAAAGCGGCCTTCTCATCCTTCCGCTCGCGCCGGGACGTCCGTAGGAACTGCCTAACGCAAAGACGCAAAGCGGCCTTCGGCCGCCGCAAAGACGCGGCAGAGCCCTGCGCGAAGGGCACCCGATGGCGTAGCGCGTTGCAACGCAGGCTGAAGGAACTGCAACAGCGAACCGCTGTTACCAAAGACACCGTTCGTTGCGCGGCGCCGATGCCGGAGCACAGCGCACGGCGTCGCCGCTCCTTTGCGGCGGCCGAAGGCCGCTTTGCGCCTTCGCGTTTCGCTGTTCGACGGAGCATGGGCAGCCGCACGGAACTCCCGAGCCAGCACGCCGGGTGCCGCGCCTCAGAACCGCAGCGAGAGGCAGCTCAGGCCACCGTCCATCTTGCGGAACTCTCTCATGTCCAGCACCTCGAGCGCGTAGCCGCGGGCCCGCAGCAGGGCGTCGAGCTGCGGCTGCCCCTGCGACACGAACACCACGTCGTTCACGCGCACGCAGTTGGCACCGTACTCCTCGCCGGCGGGCACCCGCACCACGTCGCAGCCGGCGAACGCGGGGTCGCCGGCCAGCGCGTCGATCAGCACCAGCACCCCGGGATCGAGGGCGGCGATGCCACTCTTGAGGTGCAGGATGCCGTCGACGCCGCGGATGTCCACGGTCGATGCCGTGATCCCGAACTGTGCCAGCCACACCGCGAGCTGTGCGGCCCCCTCGTGGTTCGTGCGGTGCGAGATGCCGATGAACACGTGGTGGCCCGCCTCGCACACGTCACCGGCATCGAGCGTGCCCGGTGCCGTGACCTGCGCGAGGGCAGGGAACACCCCGCGCAGCACGTCCCCGATCGCCTCGACCTCGCCGGCGCGGCTGGTCGCCCCGGGCCGCGTGAGCAGCGCGCCGCGGCCGGGCAGGATCAGCGCGGTGTCCTCGACGAAGGTGGAGTCGGGAAAGCGTGCGTCGGGCGGCAGCGTGACCAGCGCACACCCGTGCCGCACCAGCGCCGCGCAGTAGGCGGCGTGCTGTGCGAGCGCGAGGTCCACGTCCGGGACGCCGAGATCCACGGTGGTCAGGCCGTCGGCGAAGTTGCGCGCCGGCGGACGGACGATGGCCTGCGTGAAGCGGGAGAACATGACGGTCGGGACGGGGCGGGTAAGTGCGGCGGGGGGCGTCGCCGTGCCACCGGCGCGATGACCGGAAGTAATGCCTCCCGCGACCCCCGGCCGCAACGACGGCGCACGCGGCGGTGCGCGGCGATACGTTCCGGGCACCTGCCGCCTCCGCTTGCCCGCCCTCCAGACCGCCGCATGGCCGACACTCTCGCGCGCACGCTCGGCACCCGCGACCTGACCATGCTGGTCGTCGGGAACGTGATCGGGTCCGGCATCTTCCTCGTGCCGTCGTCGGTGCTCGCGCAGAGCGGCGAGTCGGTGCCGATCGCCACCGCCGTCTGGCTGGTGGGTGGCGTGCTGTCGCTGCTCGGCGCGCTGAGCTACGGCGAACTGGGGGCCATGGAATCCACCGGCAGCGGCGGTGGCCTCTACGCCTTCATCCGCGACGGCTTCGGCCCGTTCCCCGCGTTCCTGTACGGCTGGACGCTGTTCTTCGTGATCGGTGCCGGCACCATCGCCACGCTCGCCGTGGCGGCAGCGAACTACATGACGCAGTTCTTCCCGATGACCGGCATCCAGAAGAGCGTGGTGGCCTGCACGCTGATCCTGGTGATGATGGTGATCAACGTGCGCGGCACGCGGGAGAGCGCGACGGTGCAGAACGTCGCCACCGGCATCAAGGTGCTGGCGATCCTCGGCATGAGCGCGGTGCTGTTCGCGCTCGGGAAGGGTGACATGCTGCCGGCGGTGGCGCACACGGTGACGAAGGCCTCGGTGCCGGGCGTCGGGCTCTCGATCATCTCGGTGCTCTGGGCCTACGAAGGCTGGCAGTACGTGACCTTCGTCTCGGCCGAGGCGAAGGACCCGCAGCGGTCGCTGCCGCGGGCCATCACGTTCGGCACGCTGCTGCTGATCGCCATCTACCTGGTCGCGAACTTCGCCTACCTGGCGGCGCTCGGGCCGGCGCGTGTGGCGGCGTCGGAGCGCGTGGCGGGCGAGGCGGTGGCGACAGTGATGGGACCGGCTGCCGGCTGGCTGATCGCCGGTGCGATCATCGTGTCGATGTACAGTGCGGCGCATGCCACCGTGATCACGGTGCCGCGCGTGTACTTCGCGATGGCGCGTGACGGCCTGTTCTTCCGGCGGCTCACCGAGGTGCACCCCACCTTCGGCACGCCGGCGATCGCGATCATCACGAGCTGCACGTGGGCGCTGGTGCTGGCGCTCACCGGCACGTTCGAGCAGCTGCTCACCTACGTGGTGTTCATCGGCTGGATCTTCTACGCGATGGGCGCGGCCGCGGTGATCGCGCTGCGCATCAAGCGACCGGATGCCGTGCGGCCGTTCCGCGTGCCGGGCTATCCCGTCACGCCGCTGCTCTTCGTGCTGGCGGCGGTGGTGATCGTCGGGAACACCGTCTGGTCGCAGCCGAAGGAAGCGCTCATCGGGATCGCGGTGGTGCTGGCCGGTGCGCCGGCGTACATGGTGTGGAAGCGCCGTCTCGCGGCACCGGCGGCGTGACGGCGGGTGGTGACGGCATGACGGGTCGTGGTGCGCCGGACCGACCGGCGCTGGTGCTGATGGGCACCGCCGCCGCCGGCAAGACCGCCATCGGCAGCGCGGTCGCGGCGGCGCTTGGCGTGCGTTTCGTGGAGGGCGATGACTTTCATCCCCCCGCGAACGTGGCGCGCATGGCGGCGGGCATCCCGCTCACCGACGCCGACCGGGAGGGGTGGCTGCAGGCACTTGCCGGGGAGCTGCGCACAGCGCGGCTGGACGGTCGCGGCATCGTCATGTCGTGCTCCGCGCTGCGGCGCATCTACCGTGACGTGCTGCGCGGCGGTGACGACGGTGTGCAGTTCGTGTTCCTGCACGCCGGCATCGACGTGCTGCGCGACCGGCTCGCGGCGCGACGGGGCCACTTCATGCCGGTGTCGCTGCTCGAGAGCCAGTTCGCCACGCTCGAGCCACCGGCCGCCGACGAACGGGCGTGGCACCTGGACGCGAGCCGCTCTCGCGAGGAGCTCACGCGCGCGATCCTGTCGCGACTTGGCGCCTCGGCGCCGGAGGCACGGCCGTGAACACCATGCTGCTGGTGTACGCGCTGCTGGCCGTGATCGCACTGGTGGTGCTGATCGCCCGGTTCAAGGTGCATCCGTTCGTGGTGCTGATCGCCGTGTCGCTCGGCATGGGCCTCGCCGCGGGCATGCCGGCCGCCGCCGTGGTGAAGGCGTTCCAGGACGGCGTCGGCACCTCACTCGGCTTCATCGCCGTGGTGGTGGGGCTTGGCACGATGCTCGGCAAGCTGATGGCCGAGAGCGGTGGGGCGGCGCGGATCGCAGCCACGCTGCTCGGCCTGTTCGGCGAGCGGCGTGTGCACTGGGCCATCATGTTCGTGGCATTCATCGTCGGCATCCCGGTGTTCTTCCAGGTCGGGTTCGTGCTGCTGATCCCGCTGGTCTTCACCATCGCGCGCCAGACCGGCACCTCCCTGATCAAGGTGGGGATCCCGCTGGTGGCAGGCCTGTCGGTGGTGCACGGCATGGTGCCACCGCACCCGGCGGCGATGCTCGCCGTGGTGGCGTACAAGGCGGATGTCGGCCTGACGATCCTCTACGCGATCCTGGTCGGCCTGCCCACGGCGGCCCTCGCCGGCCCGGTGTTCGCGACGTGGGTCGCGCCGCGCATCGCGCTGCCGCCGGTCAACCCGCTCGCCGAGCAGTTCCGCACCGATGACACGCGGGCGTTGCCCGGCTTCGGCATCACGGTCTTCACCGTGTTGTTGCCGGTGTTGCTGATGCTCGGCGCGAGCACCGCCGAGGTCACGCTGCCGCCGGACAGTCCGCTCCGGCATGCCATGGCCTTCACCGGCAGCCCCATCGTCTCGCTGCTCGTGGCGCTGCTCTTCGCGTTCTGGTCGCTGGGGTACGCCCGGCAGTTCTCGCGGGACGACCTGCTGAAGTTCACGAACGACTGTCTCGCGCCCACCGCCACGATCCTGCTGGTGATCGGCGCTGGCGGCGGGTTTAACCGCGTGCTGATCGAGAGCGGTGTGGGGCGCGCGATCGCGGACGTGGCGGTGCGCACGCAGGCCTCACCGGTCCTCCTCGCCTGGGTGGTGGCGGCACTGATCCGCGTCGCCACGGGCTCGGCGACGGTCGCGATGACGACGGCGGCCGGGATCGTCGCCCCGATCGCGCTCCTGACGCCGGGCACCTCGCCCGAGCTGCTGGTGCTCGCGACCGGCGCCGGGTCGCTCGTGCTCTCGCACGTGAACGACTCCGGCTTCTGGCTGATCAAGGAGTTCTTCAACATGACCGTGCCGCAGACACTGCGCACCTGGACCGTCGCGGAGACGATCGTGGGCGTGGCCGGCCTGCTGTTCACGCTGCTCCTTGGCGTGTTGCTGTAGGGTGCCGCCAAACCCGCCACCGGCGTGACGCTGGTCGGCGCGCCCGAGCCGCTCGCGCACGACAGCGGCGTCAGACGGCGGTCAGTTCCTCCACCGCCTCACGCGCCGACTTCGAGCGCGTGCCGCGGAGCCGTGCCCCGGCGGCGACGCCAATCATGTCGGCGACGATCTTCCCCGATCCCATCACGCCAGGCAGGCCCGCACCCGGGTGGGTGCCCGCACCGGCGAAGTAGAGGTTCGGGATGTCCTCGCTCACGTTGTGCGGCCGCATCCACGCCGACTGCATCAGCGTCGGCTCCACGCTGAATGCCGTGCCGAGATAGCTGTTGAGCGAGTTCTGGAAGTAGCGCGGATCGATGTGTCGTTCCGTCACGATGCGCTCCTTCAGCCCCGGCAGGTGTCGCTTGTCGAGGTGATCGATGATGCGCTCGCTGTACTCCTGGTGCGTCTTCGCCCAGTCCACGTTGCCGCCGAGGTGCGGCACCACCGACAGCACGTACCACGCGTCGTCGCCCGGCGGTGCGAGGGACGGGTCGGTGACGGTGGGGCGGTGCAGGTACAGCGAGAAGTCCTTCGCCAGGATCTTGTTGTCGAAGATGTCGGTGAGAAGCCCCTTGTACCGCGGGCCCATCAGGATCTCGTGGTGCGCCGTTGCGGGCCACATGTCGCGTGTGCCGCGGGTGCCGAAGTAGCTCACGAACAGCGACATCGAGTAGCGCTTGCGCTTGAATCGCTTGTCGGTGTTCACCGGCCGGAACTCCGGCTTGATCAGCTTCATGTAGCTCATCGCCACGTCGCCGTTCACCACCACCGCATCGGCCGCGATCCGCTCACCCTGCGCCAGCGCCACGCCGGTGGTGCGGCGCGTGGCGGGGTCCACCATCACCTCGGCCACCTCGGCGTTGAACTGGATCGTGCCGCCGATGTCGGTGAAGCACTGCACCATGCCGCGCACCAGCGCCCCCGTGCCGCCCATCGCGAAATGCACGCCCCACTTCTGCTCGAGGGCGTGGACGAGGGTGTAGAGGCAGCTCGCGTCGAACGGGTTGCCGCCGATCAGCAGCGGGTGGAAGCTGAACACCTGCTGCAGGCGCGGGTCCTTGATGTACTTGTTGACGAAGGTCGTGACCGAGCGCTGGGCGCGGAGCGTGGCAAGCCGCGGGGCGACCTTGAGCATGCTGCCGACGGTCGTGAAGGGCTGGTCGACCAGCGACATCCCCTCGACGAAGATCTTCTCCGCCTCGGCGAAGAAGCGCTTGTAGCCCTCCACGTCGTCGGGGTTGAAGCGGGCGACCTCGGCCAGCACCGTGTCCATGTTCCCGCCGTAGCGGAAGCAGCTCCCGTCGTCGAAGCGCACGTTGTAGTACGGGTCGATCGGGACGATCTGCACGTAGTCGGCGGTCTTCGCGCCGGCGGCGGCGAAGATGTCGTCGATCATCCACGGGGCGGTGATGATCGTGGGACCGGCGTCGAAGGTGAAGCCGTCGCGCTCGAAGACGTACGCGCGACCGCCCGGCTTGTCGAGCTTCTCGACGATCGTGACCTGGTGGCCCTGGGCCTGCAGGCGGATGGCGGCCGACAGGCCACCGAACCCGCTCCCGATGACAACGATGCGCATGCGACTCTCAGGTGATGGGCGCCAGGCTCAGTCGCCGGCGCGCAGGTGCAACAGGTGACAGATGAACGCGGCGCTCAGCGCGGGCGCGAGCGTCCAGGAGGGCCAGCCCGCCGCGAGGGAACGGCAGGCCAGCGTGAAGCCCGCACCGGCGCCGAGGAACGCCGCGAGCTGCGGCAGGGGCATGCCACGACCGGTGGCGCGCGTCCGGCGCGCGAGCACGGCGCCTTCCACGACCAGCAACGCGAGGATCGCGTCGTACAGCGCCGGCGCGCGCAGCCAGTCGAGCACCGGCGCGCCGTCAGGCCTCAGCGACCGGCGACGGCGATGTCGCCGAGGGACCCCGTCGATCGCTGCGTGCTCCCAGCCGGCTTCGGGCCCTTACGCAGTGCCAGCACCAGCGGGATGGCCATCGCGACCGTCCCGAGCACGAACGCCAGCCAGAGCCCGCGCCCGAGGCAGATTCCCAGCGGCAGCACCGCATTCACGGCGTACAGCGCGAGCGGGAAGCTGGTCGGCGACACGTCACGCGCCCAGCGCGACGGCGGCACGATGGCCAGCATCACGCGTGACACGATGATCCCCGTCAGCAGCCAGCCAAGCCAGTTCGTGAGCGGCATGCCGTAGAAGTGCCCGCCGATCAGGATGTTCTGCCAGAGGGGCATGCCCTCGAGCGACGGCAGGTGCCACAGCCAGTGCACGCTCGCCACCATCGCCGGATCCATCGACACGTCCCACGCCGTCAGCACGAAGCCCGCGACCAGCGCCCACCACCAGCGGCTGGTGCTGTCGTCCTTCGAGGGCAGGATCCGCCCGCAGATCGCCAGCGAGCAGTACAACATGAAGAACCACGACGTCGGGATGTTGAACGGCACGAGGTCGAGGATCTTGTAGCCGAGCTGCGTGGTGTAGCTGTACGGGCCGAACGGCAGGCCGGTGCTCGTGCCCAGCAGTTCGGAGCCGAGCGAGATGGTGAAGCTGACGATGAAGATCAGCACGCCGGTCCGCCGTCCGAGGCGTCCCATGGCGTGCAACAGGCCGGCGAGGGCGCCGAGCACGACCGTCGTCTGTCCGCCCCACTTGTAGCCGAACGCCATGATGCGCTGGTTCGTCGGCGTCTGCAGCCACTCGGGGAACGGCGGGGAGAGGAACGTCGCGAAGGCGATCCCCGAAAAGATCGTCAGGGCGCAATGCGCCACGAGACACGCGAACGCAATGCGCATCATCGGCGTGGTGTCGTCCTGAGGCAGTTCGGAGGCAGCGGTCACCGTGCGGGTCCTCGGGTCGATGCAAAAGGGGATGAATGCAGCATGTCACGCATTGGAGGCGTCGTCAATCCGGATGATGCCGCAGAACGCATCCGGCATCGCGGCGGTGCCAGTCAGGCGAGGCCGACCATCTCGTCGGCCGGCGACGGATCGGGCGTCTCCCAGTCGCGGTGTGACCGGGTGGCCTCATGCCGACCGGTGCGAAGTTCGGGGCGCATCCGCCACACTTCCCAGAGCACACCCATCCGTGCCGCGGTCGGCAGGTGGGCACGCGTGCGCAGCGAGTCGTAGCCGATGCGCTCGATGGCGCCGAGGATGCGGCGATACCCGATGGCGCAGGCCCAGGCGCAGCGCTGTGCGTCGGGGGACAGCAGGCGGATGCCGGGCACGGCATCGCGGTAGAGGCGGCGCGCGCGGGAGACCTGCTGCTTCATGAACTGGACCCAGCGTTCGTCGCCGGCCTCGATGGTGCCGGCCAGCACCTCGTCGGGGGTCAGGCCGAACGCCGCCAGGTCCTGGGTCGGCAGGTAGCAACGGCCGCGCCGGGCATCCTCGCCGACGTCGCGGAGGATGTTCGTGAGCTGCATGGCGAGCCCGAGCGTGCGGGCATACCGGAGTGCCGCGCGGCGCACGTCGTCTCCGCCCTGCACCCCGAAGACGTAGGTGCACATCTCGCCGACCGAGCTCGCTACCCCTTCGCAGTACCGGGAGAGGTCGCTCCAGGTCTCGTAGTGCACCGGGCGGAGGTCCATCGCGACGCCATCCAGCAGCTCGCGGAGCACGGCCGCCGGCACGCCGAACTGGCGCATGACGGCATCCAGCTCGCGGAACACCGGGTCGGAGGGACGGCCATCGAGGGCGTGCTGGAGCTTCCGTTCATGGGCGGCGAGCGCCGCCGCGACCCCCGGGTCGGCGTCACAGCCGGCCATGCGGGCGTCGTCAGCGCGGTCCACGATGTCGTCCGCCACGCGGCAGAAGGCGTAGAGGGCGAAGGCCGCACGCCGCTTGTGGCGTGGCAGGAAGATGCTCGCGAGGTGGAAAGTGCGGGCGTGCTCGCGCACGACGCGCTGGCACACCTGCGCATCACGATCACTCATCGCGTGACAGCGGTCTGGAGGGAGGTCGGGAGCTGCAACGGGCGTGGACTTCGAGCTCAACGCGGCCGAGGGCATGAAGTTCCGTGTGCGAGACGAGACGGGGCCGAATGCCGTCGCCGACATTCAGCCCCCGTCCTCTCAAACTACCTCATCCCGGGTCAGGGGCGAGCCCCTGCCGGACACTGGCGTCAGGTGCCCTTCGGACCGGCGGCGAGGCCGAGGGCCGCGCCGATCGGGTTGAACACCATCGCCAGGCCCTTCTCGATCCCGATGAGCAGCGCAGCGATCAGTTTGTACGGGCCGTCGGCACGGCCGAGCTCGCCGAGGGCGGAGCCCAGCGGATCGAGCTGCGAACGGCCGCGCTTCCATTCCTCGACCTCCGGTGCCCAGCCCATCTTGGTGAGACGGCCGTAATGGTCGGCCAGCAGCGCGGCAAGCACGATCAGGAACAGGCAGATCAGGATGGCGATCGCGGACATAGGTACGGACCGATGGAAGGTGGACCCGGGACTCGGGCGAATCCCGCAGCAGGGGCAGGAACGACCGCTCCCGCTGCAGGGATCGTAAGGCATGAACACCGGCACCGGCAAGTCAGCCAAACGCCGGATACTGTGTCATCCAGACATGCCAACGCCGGGACTCGAACCCGGACACCTCGCGGTACCAGATCCTAAGTCTGGCGTGTCTACCAGTTCCACCACGTCGGCACAGGCCAGAATCTAGGCCCCCGCCGGGCGCCGGCTCAAGCGCGCCGTCCTCAGCGTCCTCGGCGTCCTTCGCGGCGTCTGCGGCGTTCGGGCATCGTCAACGGCTGAACGCAAAGACGCAAAGACGCAAAGACGCAAAGGGGGCACAAGGGGCGCATGGGGCGCAGGGGGCGCAGGGGGCGCAGGGGGCACAGAGCTCTACCGTCATGCCGGCGTCGGCGCACACAGACGCGTCGCAAATGCTGTGTGAACCGCAACCGCAACCGCAGTTCCCCTCAATGACTTGCGCCGTCGTGAGGGCCGACGACTGCCCTGCGCGCCGACCACCTTTGCGTCTTTGCGTCTTTGCGTCTTTGCGTCTTTGCGTTGACGCTGTTGCTCTTGCGGTTGCAGACGGACTTTGCGTTGACGCTGTTGCTCTTGCGGTTGCAGACGGACTTTGCGTTGACGCTGTTGCTCTTGCGGTTGCA